>JASGEU010000111.1:0-31462 GCA_047606065.1 Mobilitalea sp. | reverse complement strand
GGTCGAGGGCTTGACCTAATAAGGTTTGCAGTTAAAGGAACAGAGTGTTCCTGGATGTACATTTTCGTGTGTAGAGTTTAGTCAATTGAATAAGTGAACCAGAAGCTCAAGACAGTGATGTTTTGGGCTTTTTTGTGTGCAAAAATTTATAATCTCAATGGGGATTAATGTTAATTTCTAATTAAACCTTAATCACAATGCAATTGACAATAAATAGTAAAACTCATAAGATAGATGTAATAATCAGATAACACATATAGTTAAAAAATCCACCCTGGGAGGGATATGATGGATGTTATAATAATAGACTTAAAAGATGACCAAATCCAAGAGATAGAAAATAATCTGGAAGAGTATGATTTAAAACATATATCTTTTAAAATGGAAGGAAATATACAGATAGGTGCTAGAATTGGAGAAAAGATTGTTGGTGGCATTAATGCCTGTATGACAGCTTTTCGAATTTTATATGTATCAACATTGTATGTTGAGGAAGGCTATCGTAATCAAGGAATTGGAAGACTTTTAATTAAAGAGATGGAAAAAAGAGCAAAAGAAATCGGTGCAAATATGATAAGACTTGATACCTTTAATTGGCAAGGAAAAGAATTTTATGAAAAATTAGGGTATGAACAAGTAGGTTGTTACAAGAATGAAATAGATGATTTTTCAGAGCACTTCTTTTTAAAACGTATTTAATAATAGAAAATATAGGAATGTAGAGTTATGGAAGCATTCCTATATTCCTTGTAAGTCTAAATATAGGGATTATGAGCAAAAGAATAAAACTATGATTATGGAGGTATTAAGTTAATGAAGCTGGCACAGGGCAGATTTAAGTTTAATAAATGGATAGTTTTGAGTATGCTTGGGATTTCAGTATTCATTCTCATAATAGCGTTTATAGTAAGAGCACTTATGTTTAGTTATCAGTGCAATGAAATTTACTATCAGGTATCTACACATGCAGGGAATAATGATCTGGTTATGTATGGTGAATATGACAATCAAATTGTTGAAATAGCATATGAAAATAGATTTCCTATTTGGGATACTGTTTCAGATAAAATGGTTGAATTTACTTCCGCTGATAAAACACCGGATGACAAACCCGTGACACTTCGCTTTGAGGATGGCTTTTCCATGGAGGTATATCCAACTGATAGTAAAGATTTATTTGTGAAGCATGTAATCAAAGATAAGATTAAGTACTATTATATAAAGAATACAAATTACTTTGATTATTTAGTAAAAATGGTAAGCCCGGATGGATGGAGTGCAGCCAATCTAAGTGTAAGTAATTGACAGGATTAATATAAATTGTTAGTCAATAGCCTGGGGGGATGAGATGAGTAAGAAAGAATGTAGGAACTGTCATGAGATTAATAGTGGTTCAGCAATGATATGCACTAATTGCAACAGTACATTATCTGATGCAATAATAAAAGAGGATGTTTACTTTAGAACTGCAGAAAATGTACGACATTCAGGTATTGGACCAGATAATAATGTTGTTTATACTACAGGAGATGATGGGGTTTCAATAGGTATATGGATCGGTGTTTTGATTTTATTAGCAATACCGATAGTCAATATTATTACTTTGTTTTACCTGTCGTTTGGTAGTAAGAATGAATCTCTTAGTAACTTTGGTAAAGCTTCACTAATTCTCGGTGTCATTGGCTTGGTATTGGTTTTCTTATTAAGAGGGTGTAGTTGAGAACAGGAGGCAATATTAATAGAATTATTTAAATGTAAACGAACCCGAAACAACAATGATTCGGGTTCGTTTTTGACACCCTTCTTTACGGGGTATATTATAGGGATAAATGTTTTGTTTAATTTGGATAAAAGTCCCTGAGTATGTTATAATGAGACTTATTTATCGGTTGAGATACAGGAGGCTATTATGAAGATTGCGGTTTGTGATGACGAAGAGGTTCAACGAGCGTTGGTTGTAACAAGTACACACCAATACTTTTCGGATAGAAAAATCCCCGTTAATATCCAGGAATATAGCAGTGCTCAACAACTTATGTTCCAATATGATTTAAATAGTGATATAGACATTGCACTACTTGATATTCAGATGGAGGGGATGGACGGGATTGCTCTTGCAAAGTATCTTCGGAGTAAGAATGAAGGATTGTGTATCATTTTTATTACAGCGATGACAGAATATATCTACGAAGGCTTTCAGGTGAAGGCAATCAATTATTTGCTAAAACCGTTTGAGAAGGAGAAATTATATGCTTGCCTTGGCAAAGCAGTTGAGGAATGCAGCCAACAAGAGGAGCTGCTAATACTGCGTGTGGACAAGGAATTAATTAAAATCAAAAAGAATCATATCCTTCGGGTTGAAAGCGATGGTCATTACGTTAAGTTAGTGACTTCAGATAGCAATTATCGAATGAAAAAGAGCATGAAGGAATTAGAACAAGAGCTATCGGAACAACATTTCCTAAAGATTAATCGAAGCGATATTATAAATCTACATGGGATTGAGAAGATTACCACAAAAGAAGTCACTTTGATGAATGGGGATAAGCTTTTGATTCCGAAAGGGAAACATAAGGAAATCAGTGAAGCGTTTATTAATTGTCATTTTCGAGGGGAGATGGCTTCATGTTAGTGACGGGTTTTTTCTTTCTGTTAGGAATTATTATGTGTGTGGTTTGGATGTTTCCATTGACATCAGAAATAACAAGTAAAATAATCCTGTTATTTCTGATGGCTATAGCATTAGGGGTAACCTATTATTATCAGATTGTAATGATAGGCTGGCTTTGTATACTGTGTTTGGCAGATTTATATATCTTATTTTATACTAAGGATTATAGGCATGTAAGGCCTTATTGTTTAGTACAGTTTGGAGTTTTCATATTACTCTGGATTGTTATGGGGATTCTTGGAGGAGAGAATGCACTCCGTCTGTTTCCGATTCTTTTCTTTCCTGCGATATATCTTCTCATCCTTTGGTTGCATAGGAGGAGAAAGCCTTTAGTATATGCAGGAGTACTTGTCTTGGTACTTCTGTTCTTTTATCTGGGGCAGAGAGGTTACGGGATATTAATGCAGGTGGCTATCTTTACGTTACTTTTAATGTTAGAAGCTTTGTACCATGACTTATCCCAGAGTTTTGTAAAGAATACCTCTGAATTTCAGAATCAAATCATGCTGCACCATTATGAGGAGGTAAAGTCGGTATATCTGAATATGCGTGGCTGGCGTCATGATTATCATAATCATATCCAGTCAATCAAGGCTTATCTTTCTTTACAACAGTATGACTGTGTTGAAGACTATCTGCAGCAATTAGAGTTGGATCTAAAAAAGGTAGATCATTTGATACGAAGCGGTAACCTAATGGTGGATGCCATCCTCAATTCCAAACTTACCTTGGCAAGTAATCGTAACATTCCGGTTGTATGTAAAGTAATCGTGCCTGAACACCTTAGTATATCCGATGTTGACCTTTGTGTAATGCTTGGAAATCTCTTGGATAATGCCATGGAAGCTTGTGAACCATTGGAGGAAGAAAAAAGGTTTATAAGAATCTATTGTGATATGGTACATAGTCAGTTTTATTTTTCTATCCTAAACTCAGCAGACGAGGAGCTTACATTTCAACAGAAAAACTATATTAGTGATAAGCGCGGAGAGCATGGGCATGGTATGAAGCGTGTGAAACTTACGGTGGACAAATATGAAGGTTATTTGAATTTGAAAAATGAACCCGGAGTGTTTGCCAGTGAGATTATGATTCCATTAGAGTAAGTAGTTGAAATCCGAAGAAGCAATAAAAACAGCACCGTTTTGTGTACGAAATATGCCTTTTCGTGAACAAAACGGTTTTTTGGGTTTAAGAAAACTATAATAGTTCAAAAAAGGAGGCTCACACTATGTTAGACAGGGAAGAAATTCGGCAGCAGTACTCGTTATGGACTAATTTAAAACGTGCACTGACAGATATGAGAATCATGGGTTATATGAATTATATATATTTGGTGCTTGATATTACAACGCAAATTATCGTTCCATTTTTACTAATTCTAATTCCAGCTAAGGTGATACAACTTTTACAAAAAAGAGTTGATCTTATCCAACTGCTCATAGAAATCATAGTATGGATTGGACTTGTTACTGTATTAAATTTAATCCGCACTTATTCACATCATAAATTCGATAAGATGGGTAGTATGATCAGTGATATACAATATTGGAGAAGACTTGAAAAAAAGGTATTAGCCTGTGATATCCTGCAATTTGAGGAGGGAAAGCAGCGGGAGAGATTATGGGAAGTGATTGGCTGCTTGAACCAAGGGGATGGTATGAGTCATTACGCTGGGGTAAAAGGATTATACATTTATAGTAGTGCCCTGGTGATTAATTTAGGTGGATTTATCTTATATGCTTTCTATGCAGCTAAGCTTCATCCAATCCTATTAGTGCTATTAATTCTTACTGCTGTGATAAATTGTTATGCAAAGCTAAGGGCGATACGGTATGAATTTAATCATATGGAAGATTTTTGGGAGAATAGCAGTCGGTTTTGGTATTTAAAAAAAGAATCCATAAATACTCAAAAAGCAAAAGATATTCGTATGTATCATATGCATCATTGGTTTAAAAAAGCATTAAGTCAGAATACGAAGGAAGCGACTAAGATCTATAGTGATGTGCAGAAACACCATTATTATGGAAATATCGTTATGTATGTTACCTCCTTCTTTCGTGATGGGATTGCATATGGATTTCTAATCTATCAATTACTTCAGGGCAAGCTGGAGATTGCTGAATTTATTTTATATCTTGGAATTGTGGCTGGTTTTGGGACTTGGATTAGTCAGATTGTAGAAAGTTATACCTACCTGCGTAAAATCAGCGACAGAATCTCCATGTTTTGGGGGTATGTGGGAGAAGAGCAGGAAGATATGGACCAAACGGAGGTATTGTTACCGAAAGCCTGTCATAGCATTACCTTTGAGGATATCAGCTTTGGATATGGAGAGCAACTAATCTTTGAACATTTTTCTCTTAGTTTAGAGGCAGGAGAGAAGTTAGCCTTAGTAGGTATGAATGGAGCTGGAAAGACTACCTTGATGAAACTTTTGTGTGGTCTATATCCTTTGAGCGGAGGGCGTATCCTAATCGATGGAAGGGATATAGCAACCATGAGCAAAGAGGAACATTACCGTTGCATATCCATTTTATTTCAAGAAGTCCAGGTACTTCCGTTTTCCATAGCTAAAAATATATCATGTACCTGGACTGCTTCAGAACAACTAACAATGGAGGAGGATACTAATCAGAACAGATACAGTCGGGCTTTTGCAGCAGCAGATTCCAGGGTCATACATATGAATCATTATGATGAAGAGAAGGTGATAGAAAGTTTAGAGAAAGCTAAGTTATGGGATAAGGTGCAAACCCTGCCGAGTGGAATTCATACTACTTTAACTAAGATACTTGACCCAGCAGGTATAAAACTTTCAGGAGGAGAAACACAGAGATTGATGTTAGCCAGAGCATTGTACAAAGATGCGCCTATCTTGGTTCTGGATGAGCCAACCGCTGCCTTAGATCCAATCGCAGAAAGTGAACTTTATGAAGAGTATTCTAATTTATGTAAGGATAAAATATCGATATTTATCTCCCATCGTTTGAGCTCTACACGTTTTTGTGATCGAATCCTGTTCTTGGAGCAGGGGCGGGTTGTGGAAGAAGGAAATCATGAAGCACTTATCAAGATGGAGGGTAAATATGCAGATATGTATCGAATACAATCTCATTACTATCAGCGGGAGGTAGAAAAGAATGAAGCAGGCATCTAAAGAAATTTATAAAGCAATTAAACTGTTAAAGATGATTCACTCCCTAGACCAACATATGATACCAATCTATCTATTGGCGGCGGTGATCAAAGCATCAGAACCCTTTATCATTATTGTTGGAGGTTCTTATATCATAGATGCTTTAATCCTGAAACTGTGGAAACAAGCAGTGTTTCAAACAGCGGGTATGTTATTAATAACTCTGTTTATAGGAGTCATTGGCAGCTATATTCAAAAAATACTGGAAGGGAAAAGTATGACAATCAATCGATTGTGTAATTCCAGGATCTTATTGAAAGCTATTTCCCTTGATAATGCCACCTTTGAGGATAAAGAGAATCTGGAAGAATTCCAGGCAGCAGATTACAATGTATCCAGGAATGGAGGATTTGGTATGTATATGCTAAGCTTCTATAATTTCTTGACTGGGATTGTAGGCTTTTTGGTATCGCTGGGAGTCTTATTTCAACTTTGCATCAAAGAAGTTCAGGCAGGGGGTATCCTTGGTATTCTTGTATCTAAGACAGGCTCTTTTGTGCTGATAAGTTTCTTTCTTATCCTGCTAGTCATCATATACGCTAAATTATCTCGAAGTATGAATGAGAAAAATATCAAGATGCATTATGAGATGATGGATGTTAGTCAGAAGATGGAATATATGGCTTGGAACTTACCGATGGATATAACGATTGCAAAAGAAATACGCCTTTATGGAATGAAGGATATGATATATTCAGAAATTAAGAAACTAAGTATTGATATCAATGCTTTGTATCAAAGATATTGGAACGCTGAAAAAGGGTTTCTTATGGTTACTTCGATAATAAACGATCTTGTGCTCTTGCTGGGTTATTTTTTTGTGGTAGCTAAGACATATGCAGGTGCGGTTTCCATTGGGTATTTTACCAGATATGTGGGAGCTATGAAGACGATGAACAGCTCCCTTCGAACTACCATAGAGGCATTGAATGAAATTCGCTTATATCAGTCCTATCTAACCTTTTATACTTCCTTCCTGGAAAAGGAAAACAAGCTAGACACGGGTTCTCTACCAGTAGAAAAAAGAAAGGACTTTGAGTATGAGTTGGAATTTCACAAGGTTAGTTTTCGGTATCCGGGAAGTGAGGAATTCTCCTTAAAGGACGTGTCTTTGAAACTGGACCTAAAGAAACGCTTTGCTGTGGTAGGACGCAATGGAGCAGGAAAGACTACTTTGGTTAAGCTACTATGCAGAATGTATGATGTGACCGAAGGAAGTATAACATTGAATGGGGTAGATATCCGTAAATATGACTACAAGGAATATTTAAATTTATTCGCTGCTGTGTTTCAAGATTTTTCGCTTTTTTCCATACCTGTGCAAGATAATATTGCATGTGATGGAAACCCAGATATAAACAAGGTATGGAAGGCATTAGAATATGCAGGCATCAAAGAAAGAATCGAGAAAATGCCGGGAAAACTTGATAATTTACTTTACCATGAAATGGGGGAGGGAGAAGATATCTCAGGCGGTGAAGCACAGAAAATCGCTATTGCAAGGGCTCTATATAAGGATGCACCGTTTGTAATCTTAGATGAGCCAACCGCAGCTTTGGATCCGATCAGCGAGTATGAAATCTATTCAAGGTTTGATGATATGGTGAAAGATAAGACCAGTATCTATATTTCCCATCGAATGAGCAGTTGTAGATTTTGCGATGATATCCTGGTATTTGATAACGGGATGTTAGTTCAAAGAGGGAGCCATGACATTTTGATGAAAGAGCAGGAAAAGGTATATGCAAAGCTGTGGAATGCTCAGGCAAAGTATTATGCGAATTATGAAGAACGTATATAGGAGACTGGGATAATGAGAGTAAATCTCGGTTTTTGGTGAAGCAATTTTCCTGACATTATTGTAGAATAATATAGAGATTATTTCAAATAACTATAGGGATGAGTCAATACAGGAAGAAATAATAAGTCAGGTTCAAGAAACTAATGGACCGATAAGTACAGTGCAAATTGGGAATATAATTCACTTTGGATTCAACCTTGCGTATCTAATTGAAGTAATAGTAATTTTTTCTATATAATAAAGCGTAGAAGTTTAAGAGAGAAATAAGTATATGTTAGAATAGAAACCTATAACGGAATGTTGGGGTTTCTATTTTTTTATGTAGCAGTTACTAAGTAGTCATGTTATTATGGAGTAAGTTTAAAATGAAGTAAAGAGGAAGGGTAAAATATGAATAAGAAGAAGTTCCTTAGTATTTTAAGTCTATTAATTTTGCTTGATCAAGCAATAAAGCTAATAATCAATCAATTCTTTTATACAGATAATTTCAAAATAATTGGTGACTATATTCAATTTCAACCTTATTTAAATATAAAATATTCCTGGATCAATTCTTTATTTAACCTTGGGATAAGCCGTATTCTGCACATTATAGTTGTTGTTTTGATGATAATCGTAATTAGTGTAGGATATAAATTTATACAGACGGTGTATACACTGAGTAAAGTAATCGATTATTTATTTCTTTTTGTTTTGGCTGGTGCTGCCTGCTCATTGTTTGATAAAGTTTTTTGGGGTGGAAGCCTTGATTATATTATGTTAAAAGGACTTTTTATATTTGATTTAAAGGATGTATATATTTCTGTGTTCGAGATCTTGTTGGTTATTGTTATTATAGTTAACTTTAAGAGAGTTAATAAAATAAACGAAAAGCAAATATTTGCTGACTTTAAAAGATTTATCCATAAAGAGATTAAGAGTATTAGAAACTAGCGAAAATATATTCAATATATTTATATTCAATTTACTTAACTAAATGTGTTTATTTGCCGATATATAAATTAATATGGTACAAATCAGTGAAAAATGTATATGAGGATTTTGTAGTCTTTACAATTTGTGACTGAAACACTATAATTACTATAGATAAATCTTGCGATTTTAATTGATATTAGGATAAATTACAGAAGAATGAATGATGGAGGTATCTATGGATAAAGATATTTTATTTAATTCTGCTATGGCAGATCTAGAAATCTTAGAGTTTAAGGCAGGTGGTAACACCTATGGTATAAATTTGAGTGATGTGCAAGAAATTTTACCATATCGCCAAAAACCAACTTCTGTACCAAATTCACATCCATTCATTGAAGGCATTTTGATGCCAAGGGATGTTTTATTGTCTGTAGTAAATCTCACATTGTCTCTTAAATTAGAGGATATTGATAATAATAAAAATGAGATGCTTATTGTAACAAATGTAGAGAATATGAACATTGCTTTTCATGTGGATAGTGTTGCGGGAATTCATAGGGTACTTGTGGAAGATATTAAGAAGCCAGGTAAAAAGCTTTCTACAAGTTTTAAGGAATGTGTAATAGGTGTAGTTACCAAGGACGATGTTAAGATAGAGTTAGTGGATATGAGAACAATTATTAGCTTTATTAATCCTGCTATTAAACTAGCATAACCAATAAGATGTTTATAGATTTGGGAAGTGATAAGGGTTAAGATTAAATATATATTTACAAATAAGTGGACGGTGTATGAATGGCAAAATGTAAAATATGTAGAACAGAGATAGTAGACGGTAAAGAATATTGTAGTAATTGTCAGGACAAGGAGATAACGCAATCTAATGAGTCTTATCTTGACAGTTTATTAAATTCTGTCAAAAATTCTGCCCCGGCTGTTGAAAATGTTTATAAGAAAAAAACTTCAAATGCAGTACAAAATGAAACTATACAGACCAATAGTCCTGAAATCCGGGAGGAACATTCTACTGAACCGGATTTCCAGGACTATATGACTTCTTCGGTGATGGAAGAGGATATCATTGATTTTGATAATTATTCTAATACTGAGGATTTCATTGGAGATGCAGATCTATATGGAGAGGATATTTCTGAATTATTGGCTTTTAAGGATTTAGGGATAGAAGATTATGCCGCATCGGAGGAAGATGCGAACGATTGGGATTTAGAGCAGGAAGGTGATCCTAATACAGGTTCAGAGGATAGTAGCAAGAATTTTAATATAGAAAGCTTTGAAGAGAGCGAAGAAGATAACGAAGAAGATAAAAAGGAAGAAATAAAGGAAGAAATAAAGGAAGAAATAAAGGAAGAAATTAAAGAAGAAAATAAAGAAGACAACATAGAAGATTTCGTAGAAGATGAACTTAAAATAGATGAAGAATTGGAACAACGAGCAGAGGACAATGATTTAAACACATATTCAGAAATAGATGAGATAGCTAATTATGAGGATGACTTTGATCCGGATTTAAATGATCTGCTAAATAATTTAGATACATATCAAAAGAATATGGAGTTGGAAGAAGAACTATCATCCACTTTAAAAGATGCAGTGAGGGAGGAGCAGGATATCGAACCAGATTCTGCAGATCAGGAAGATGATTTTCTTTCCTTATTAAATCAGCTTGCTACGGATGATCCGGTTATAGAGGATGTAAAAGCTATCAATGATATGCTAAATGGGGAACCGGTAAATCGCGATAAGCAAATGGGACTTCCAAGTGATGTTGGTGAGGTTTTTTCAGATGCATTAAAGGTGGTATCCTCCTTAAGGGATGGTATTGAGAACGAGGAAGAAATCTTAGCAAGTATCAATAGTTCAAAAGATGATAAAAAGAAAAAGAAGAAGGAAAAGAAATCCTCAAAGAAAAAGAAAGCAGATGATTCTACAGAAGAGGCACCCAAGAAGAGTCTTTGGAAACGTTTGTTTGGCAATGTAAAAGATGAGAAGGCTGAAAAGGCCAATAAAGCTGATAGTATTTCTAAAAAAATTACAGATGAGTCAGGACAAACAGAGAAAGCGGAGCCTAAGAAGCCGGACAAAAAAGGAAAAACAGCGAAAGGTAAGAAGGAAATTGCTGCTACTTCTGAGGATGTAGAGGAGAGTGGAAAGGGAAGGAAACAGGAGGCCAAAGGTAAAAAAGGCAAGACTTCTGATGAGGATCCTAAAACTGCTAAGTCTAACAAAACTGCCAAGAAGGAAAAACCTAAAAAAGATAAGGCAAAAAAAGAAATTATTGAAAGAATTGATGAAATAGAAGAAGATGAAGGTCGTATTAATCGTTTCGGTGCTTTTATTGTATTCTTATTTTTTGGTTTATTTGCAATGTTAATATATCTTGGCACGAATGTAATCTCCTATACTCTTAGCATCCAGAATGCTACAAACTATTTTGACAAGCAGGAATATACAGATGCATACAATGAAGTGTATGGTATTGATATAAAGGCAGAAGACATTGAGATTTATGATAAGATCATGACCGTAATGTTTGTAAATAAGCAGTTGAATTCCTATAATAACTTTTATTCCATGGGGCAATATGCAGAAGCACTGGATTCTTTGTTAAAGGGATTAAAGAGATACGATAAATATATTGAGCTTGCTACCATGCTTGGTATTAAAACAGACTTGGATTATGTAAGGACTCAAATTCTTGGTGAACTTAGCAATGTATTTATGCTCACAGAAGAGGATGCTGTAGCCATGAATTCGTACGAGAGTATGAGTGAATATAGCATGGAAGTATTTGATGTTGTATTAGAAAACATTGGACATTAATCAATAGTGAAGGAATGAAGAGAATGATAGCAGTCATTGATTATGATGCAGGCAATTTAAAAAGTGTAGAGAAAGCATTGATACACCTTAATCAGAAGGTCTGTATTACAAGGGATAAAAGCGAAATATTACAGGCAGATAAAGTCATTCTTCCCGGAGTAGGAAGTTTTGGCGAGGCAATGAGTAAACTGCAAAATTATCAATTAATTGACGTTATCAAGGAAGTTGCAAATAGCGGCAAACCTTTGCTGGGAATATGCCTGGGTCTTCAACTCCTCTTTGAAGAGAGTGAAGAATCAATTGGTGTTGAAGGTCTGTCTATTTTAAAAGGTAAAGTACTTCGAATACCAGATAAAGAAGGACTGAAAATACCCCATATGGGATGGAACTCTTTATCGATTAAGCCGGAAGCAAAACTTTTTAATGGGATACCGGATCAATCCCATGTATATTTTGTACATTCCTATTATCTTAAAGCAGAGGATGAGGCGATTGTATCAGCTACTACAGATTACAGTACCTTAATTCACGCATCTGTTGAAAGTGATAATATATACGCATGTCAGTTTCATCCTGAGAAAAGTGGTGAGGTTGGACTTTCCATTTTAAAGAACTTTGCAGTGTTATAAGATAAGAATTTAAACTTTTGATTGGAGTGTTAGCATGTTTACGAAAAGGATCATTCCTTGTTTAGATGTACATAATGGGCGTGTAGTTAAAGGTATTAACTTTGTTAATTTACAAGATGCCGGTGATCCTGTCGAGGTTGGTGCAGCCTATGATAAGGCAGGCGCAGATGAACTGGTATTTCTTGATATAACCGCATCCTCCGATGCCAGAACAATTAAGCTTGATATGGTACGGAGAGTAGCCGAAACGGTCTTTATTCCGTTCACAGTGGGCGGAGGAATTAGATCTGTAGAAGATTTTAAAATGATTTTACGAGAAGGTGCAGACAAAATAGCAGTAAATACTGCAGCAATTCTTAATCCAACTTTGATCAGTGAAGCTGCTGATAAGTTTGGTAGTCAATGCGTAGTGTTGGCAATTGATGCTAAGCGGAGAGCAGATGGCAGTGGATGGAGTATCTATAAAAATGGTGGAAGAATTGATATGGGCATTGATGCAGTTGAATGGGCAATGAGGGCTTGTGAACTCGGTGCCGGAGAGATTCTGCTTACCAGTATGGATTGTGATGGTACTAAAGATGGCTATGATCTTGATTTAACCAGAACTATCTCTGAAAATGTATCAGTTCCGGTCATTGCATCCGGAGGTGCCGGTAAGTTGGAGCATTTTTATGATGCTTTTACAACTGGTAAAGCGGATGCTGTACTTGCTGCCTCTTTATTTCATTATAAAGAAATGGAGATTATTGATCTAAAACAATATCTTCGTGAAAAAGGTGTTAGCGTAAGACTAAGGAGATAACAAAATGGGTGCAATAACAAATGATTGGGCACAAGCATTGGGCAGTGAATTTAAGCAAGGCTATTATGCACAGCTCTATCAATTTATAAAACAAGAATATAGTACAACTACTGTCTATCCGAATGCAGAGGATATATTTAATGCTTTTCATTTTACGCCTCTAAGTCAGGTTAAAGTAGTGATACTTGGTCAAGATCCCTATCATAATGAAGGACAAGCACATGGACTTTGCTTTTCTGTAAAACCCAATGTGGAGATTCCCCCTTCGTTAGTGAATATTTACCAGGAATTAAAAACAGATTTAGGCTGCTATATCCCGGACAATGGATACCTTGAAAAATGGGCAAAGCAAGGCGTACTCTTATTAAATACCGTGCTGACGGTAAGAGCACATCAGGCTAATTCGCATCAAGGAAAAGGTTGGGAGAGATTTACGGATGCGGTAATACAGGCTGTGAATGCGCAAGATCGGCCAATCGTATTTCTTCTATGGGGTAAACCGGCACAAACGAAAAAAGCAATGCTCACTAATCCAAAGCATCTTATCTTGGAAGCTCCTCATCCGAGTCCCTTATCCGCATATCGGGGTTTCTTTGGCAGCAGGCATTTTAGTCAGACAAATGAATTTTTAAGCAGACATTCAATTTCACCAGTAGATTGGCAGATTGAACATAAATTTAAAAATAGTAATTAATTACAAGCAAAGGTAGTGTGGTATTCGATGAATATTACGCTATCTTTTTTTCGTATCAAGTGAAAGAAACTATTGTTTCATCTAGTTGATTTTGAAGATTCAAAATTAAATTAATGTGGATTATTTTTGATGTGATGTATATAATAGAAGATTTTTAAATATTTTTAGTTGCCATAAATTAAAATCCTAAGAATGTTATTTTGTAAAGTTGAGATAATACTATAACAAAGCATTTTCTAAATTGTATATTTTGGAGGATTTGAAGATGAAACATGAAAAAGGTTTATCTGCCTGGCAACTCACAATGATGGCGTTAGGTTCTGTTATCGGAGGTTCCTTTTTTCTTGGATCTGGTGTTGCGATACAAGCAGCTGGACCTTCAATTGTAATATCATTTATATTAGGTGGATTACTGGTTTATTTTATATTATATGCATTATCTGAGATGACAGTGGCAAACCCGGATTCCGGGTCTTTTTATTCTTTTACAGCGAAAGTCTTTGGACCAGGTGCGGGATTTGTAGTTGGTTGGGTTTACTGGACAGGAATGGTACTTGCCATGTCGAGTGAAGCAACTGCAGCATCAATTTTGGTTAGAGAATGGTACCCGAATATATCCATACCTATATTGGGAAGTGCAATTATAATTGTTGTAACCTTAGTAAATCTCCTCGGTGCCAGTAAATTAAGTAAGTTAGAAAGCAGTCTTGCAATTGTTAAGGTATTTGCTGTTGTGGCATTTATTGTAATAGCTCTCTTATTAATTGTAGGTCTAATTGGTGGAAGAGGAGCCTTGGGTGCTGGAGAATTAAGAAATGAGTCCTTTATGCCTGGGGGAATTAAAAGCATTGCAGGAAGTATGATGATCGTAATCTTCTCCTATGCAGGCTTTGAAATTATTGGCTTAGCTTCCTCAGAAGCAAAGAATCCGCATAAAACGATTCCCAGATCAATTCTATTTACGGTTGTGAGCCTGGTAGGACTTTATATTCTATCTATGATAGTTTTACTGCCATTAATACCAACAGCTGAACTTTCAGAGGAGGTAAGCCCTATGGTTGCAGCCTTAAGCAGATGGGGTATGGGTTGGGCTGGTGCAGTAATAAACTTTATTTTGGTAACCGCCATTTTATCTACTATGCTGGCTTCTATGTTTGGTCTTGGACGAATGATGCGTTCTATGGCAGATGAAAAGCATGCACCTCTATGGTTACAGGATAAAAAGGATGTACCTTACAAAGGCATCTTATTTTCTGGTTTTTGCATGTTAATTGGATTAGGAGCGGGATTATTCTTTCCCAGAGTATATTTATTTTTAATTAGCTCCGGTGGATTTGCGACCTTATTAACCTATGGTGCTATTATGGCAACACATATTAAATTCCGTAGATGCAATGGGTGCCCTCCTAATGGAAAATGCCAGATGCCTGGATTTCCATATACCTCCTGGATTGCATTAATTAGTATCATTGCAATTATCGGCAGTATGCCATTTATTGCCGGACAAACAGCTGGATTATTAGCAGGAATAGGAATGGCGGTGATTTATGCCCTTATTTATATCGTTATGAAGGCTACAGGCAAGACAAAGGAAGAAAAAACAGAGGATAATATGAAGTATGGTAATTATAAATCAAGCTTTGCACAGGAATTTTCAAAAGAGCTTACGGAAGATGATTCTATGAAGATAACAAAGGATACTATGAGCTCCTCCTGCGGATGTGAAAATAACAGCGAGGAAAAAGATAGAAAATAATCAAACACTTTGATAAAGCGAGCCATATTGCGATTTCACTTTACCAACGCATTAACAAGATGACGACAAGTTGATTCACCTGTCATGAACAAAAAGAGACATATCCCCCTGGTAATTGGTGGTGATATGTCTCTTTTAGGAACAGCAATCTCATTGTTCAATTAGTTTATTTTAACCCTGATTCGTCTTATCAAGATTCTTAACTGCTGTCGCAAGCATTAATTTAATTCGATTAAGCTGATTAACTTCGCTGGCACCAGGATCATAGTCAACAGCAACAATATTTGCTTCAGGATGCTGTCTTCTAAGTTCCTTGATAACTCCCTTACCTACAATGTGATTTGGCAAACATGCAAATGGCTGCGCACATACAATATTCTTAACATCAGAATGAATTAATTCTAACATTTCGCCAGTTAAAAACCAACCTTCACCGGTCTGATTACCAATGGATACAACAGGATCAGCATAATCAGCAAGCTTCTTAATAGGAACCGGAGGAGTAAAGCGTTTACTCTTTGCCAATTCTCTCTTGGCAGGTGTTCTTAACTGTTCAAGCGCCCAGATGGTAAGATTACCAATATGTTTTGTCATTTTCTTTTTACCAAGGTATCTTACTTTAAAGTTATTATTATAAGCAGAATATAGGAAGAAATCGAGAAGGTCAGGTACAACTGCTTCTGCACCTTCCGCTTCTAATAATTCTACAAGATAGTTGTTAGCAGAGGGTAGGAATTTAACAAGGATTTCTCCAACAATACCTACACGAGGTTTTATCAAGCCTTCTTGAAGTTCCAAGGTGTCAAATTCATGAATCATCTGTCGTAAGTTTTTCTTATATTCACCCCATTTTCCACCGTTTACAAGACTCTGAATACATTTATCGCGCCATTTAGCATGTAGTTCATTGGCGGAACCAGGTACTTTCTCGTAAGGGCGGGTACGGTAGAGTACGCGCATAAATACGTCACCATATACAATGGCTTGCATAGCTCCAATTAATAATTTAGGAGTTATTTTTAGGCCCGGGTTTTTCTCTAATCCTGAAGCACTTAAAGAGATTACAGGAATTTGAGGCATACCAGCCTTTTCAAAGGCTCTGCGGATAAAGCCAATGTAATTGGTAGCACGGCATCCGCCACCGGTCTGAGTAATCATGACGGCAACTTTATTCAGATCATATTTACCGGATAACAAAGCATCCATAATCTGACCAACGACCATCAAGGAAGGGAAGCAGGCATCATTATTCACATATTGCAAACCAACATCTACTGCTTTCCGGTTATCATTTGGTAACACCACCACATTGTAGCCGCCGGCCTTAAGAGCGGGTTCCAGCAAGTCAAAGTGGATGGGTGACATTTGTGGAGCAAGAATGGTGTAATTTTCCTTCATCTCTTCCGTAAATATTACTCTATGATGAGCCGAAGAGGAGAGCTGGCATTCCACATGTTTATCTTCTCGGTCTCTTATTGCAGACAAGAGAGAGCGTATACGAATTCGTGCCGCACCGAGGTTATTTACTTCATCAATTTTTAATACAGTGTATATTTTACCAGACTTCGTAAGAATATCATTCACCTGGTCAGTAGTTACAGCATCAAGACCACAACCAAAAGAGTTAAGTTGAATTAGTTCAAGGTTAGGCTGTGTCCTTACATAGGAGGCAGCAGCATAGAGCCTGGAATGATACATCCACTGATCAATAACTATGGTAGGACGGTCAACTTCACCTAAATGGGAGATAGCATCCTCGGTTAAAACAGCGGCACCATAAGTATTAATCAGTTCTGGGATACCATGATGGATCTCGGGGTCAACATGGTAAGGACGACCGGCAAGTACAATTCCTTTTCTTCCGCTGGCTTTTAGATATGTTATGGTTTCTTCACCCTTTTTACGCATATCTTCTCTGGCCTTTTCAAGTTCCTTCCAGGCAGCAGAGCAGGCAGCTTTTACTTCATTATCGGTTGTATTGTTTTTACTAAACAATTCGATTAGTCGTGTTTCTAATATTTCTTCACTTTCAAAGGAAAGGAAGGGATTATCAAATACGATAGAGGAGTCACGTAATTCCTCCATATTGTTCTTAATGTTTTCAGGATAGGAGGTGACAATTGGGCAATTATAATGGTTATTTGTTCCACAAACTTCCTTGCGTTCAAATGGTATGCTAGGATAGAATATGTACTTAATATCCTGATTAATCAGCCATTTGATATGTCCATGCACTAGTTTTGCTGGATAGCATTCTGATTCACTAGGAATTGAATCAATTCCCAGCTCATAAATCTTACGACTTGAGACAGGGGATAGAACAACACTGTAACCTAATTTCGTAAAGAACGTATGCCAGAAAGGATAATTTTCATAAATATTCAGGACTCTTGGAATACCAACAGTACCATTCTTCGCCTGATCCTCTGGTAAGGAAGGATAATCAAAGTAACGCTGCAGCTTATAATCAAAGAGATTAGGAATATTATCAACGTTCTTTTCTTTACCCAGACCTCTTTCACAACGGTTTCCAGAGATAAACTGTCTGCCGCCAGTAAATTTATTAACTGTCAATACGCAGTTGTTGGTACAACGCTTACATCTTGCAAGAGTGGTATCAAAAGTCAATTCATTGATTTGATCAATGGTTAACATCGTGGTTTCTTCATTTTCATAATGAGACCTTGCTATGAGAGCAGCACCAAAAGCACCCATGATACCAGCTATGTCCGGTCTTACAGCAGTACAGCCGGAAACTGTTTCAAAGCTTCGAAGGACCGCGTCATTGTAGAAGGTACCTCCCTGGACTACCATTTTCGTACCAAGATCTTTTGGATTAGTAACTTTAATAACTTTATATAAAGCATTTTTAATAACGGAATAAGCTAACCCTGCGGAAATGTCTGCAACAGTAGCTCCTTCCTTCTGTGCCTGTTTTACCTTAGAGTTCATAAATACAGTACAACGTGTTCCAAGATCAATGGGGTTCTTCGCATATAAAGCAACGTTTGCAAATTCTGGAACTTCATAGTTGAGTGACTTTGCGAAGGTTTCGATAAAGGAACCACAACCAGAGGAACAAGCTTCATTTAATAATACATTATCAACGGTTTTATTTTTTATCTTAATGCATTTCATATCCTGACCACCAATGTCCAGGATACAATCTACTTCTGGTTCAAAGAAGGCAGCAGCATGATAATGAGCAACTGTTTCAACTTCTCCCTCATCCAGCATTAAAGCAGCTTTGATTAAAGCTTCACCGTAGCCAGTGGAGCAGGAACGTACAATTTTAGCCTTCGCAGGTAAGAGCTCGTAGATTTCTTTGATGGAACGCAGTGTTGTCTTAAGCGGACTACCATTGTTATTACTATAGAAAGAATAGAGCAGAGAGCCATCCTCACCTACTAAAGCAACTTTTGTGGTGGTGGAGCCAGCATCAATTCCTAAATAACAATTTCCCTCGTATTCTTTTAAATCGCCCTTTTTAACTGTATGTACGGAATGTCTTTCGCGAAAAGCTTCATATTCTTCTTCACTCTCAAAGAGAGGCTGAAGACGATTGACCTCGAAGTTCATTTTAATGCCCTGTGATAATAATTGATACAGGGATTCCAATTCTTTTGTAGAGTCAGCTTTTGCGTTCATTGCAGCGCCTAACGCTGCAAATAAATGGGAATGATCTGGTGCTATGATCTGTTCTTCGGAAAGTGATAGAGTACGTATAAATGCATTTCTAAGTTCGCTTAAAAAGTGTAAAGGACCTCCAAGAAATGCTACGTTTCCTCGAATTGGCTTTCCGCAGGCAAGGCCGCTAATGGTCTGGTTAACAACAGCCTGGAAGATGGAAGCAGACAAGTCCGGTTTAGTTGCACCTTCATTGATCAGAGGTTGAATGTCTGATTTGGCAAAAACACCGCATCTTGCTGCAATGGGATAGATTGCCTTATAATTCTTAGCATATTCATTTAATCCTGAGGCGTCTGTCTTAAGCAGGCTTGCCATCTGATCAATAAACGAACCGGTTCCACCAGCACAGATACCGTTCATTCGTTGTTCAATACCGTTTGTAAAATATATTATTTTTGCATCCTCTCCACCTAACTCAATTGCAACATCAGTATGTGGAGCAAAATCCTGCAATGAGGTGGATACAGCAACAACCTCTTGAACAAAGGTGATGTCTAAATGCTTTGAAATAGTTAGTCCGCCAGAACCGGTGATAACTGGCGAAACTGTGATATTTCCTAAGGACTCCTGAGCCTTTCGTATTAAGCCCGCCAAGGTTTCCTGTATATTTGCAAAGTGACGTTCATAGTCGGAGAAGAGTATGGTTCCGCCGGCATCAATTATCACTATTTTAACTGTCGTTGAACCAATATCAATTCCTAATTTTCCGTTATTTATCATGTAATAATCTCCCTTACTTTCGAAAAAAAAGCGAAGTTTCCTAGAAATTAGCTTTTTATATTATACGATACCTATTTCTGAACTTCAACAATTTAATTTATAATAAATTTTATACAATTCACCTGTGATAGCAAGGCTATGTGTACAGCCATGAAAAACTCGCATTATTAAAAACGTCGAGTTATACTATGATATGTCGAACCATGTGATTTTGGAACCTTTCCCACAAAAACGAATATATTATATAGGAAACTTTACCTTACATAGGGAAATAATCGGAAGGAGAAACATATGTATTGCATTAGTTATGTTATTCAAAGGGGCGATACTCTTTATAGTATCAGCAGAAAATTTCAGGTGGGAATCAGTGAGATTATGAAGGCTAATCCGTTGGTGGATGTTTATAACCTTACTGTAGATACTGTTATATGTGTACCAATTAATACGGAGACCGGACGCAGTCACTATAGTGATGTTACAACTTATAATGTGCAAGAGGGAGATACACTTAAAAGTATACTTGAAAATAGTGACAATGGAATTGCTGATTTTCTTGCATTAAATGATTTAAATGAAATTATTCTAAGGCCAGGATCTACTGTGAAACTAGCAATGCATGAAGAAATTGAAAATAATTTAAACGGTATAGATGAATAGATATTTATTGTCTAAAAAATATAAATAGAGTTTGGCTTATTTATGTCAACATAATTTCAGGTATCATAGGAAATTTGTTGTTTGACAAAGATATAAGAAAAACATATAATATGTTTGAAAAAGAATACAGTTAATCTGTATTCTTTGTATTTTACATGAATGCACCCACGATATTAACGTCTTCTTACTGACGTGAAAACTTGTTTTCCAGTTATGTGAAGGTAAAGTGAAGTATCAACAAAGTGTATAATTTATGATTTTATTGTATAGAACTAAGATGTCCTATACGATAATATGAATTTTTCAGTAGGATATACCATTTTTGTGAGATATATTTTTGTAAAGGATGTGGTATGGATGGAAGCCGGGCCCAGTAGTAGTCAGAAGCAGAACTTAAAGAAAAACAGAATAGAGACTGCTATAAGCAGCAATTACAGCAAGGCTTTGCCGGCGGATTAATCCCCCCATATCGGTCGTGAGTGTTGTTTGTTGCTTATGCGGCAGTGGAAAGGAGCATTTATGATCGATATTTTTAGAACTATAGAAGGCTCACTGCAGAGAATGACAGAGATTGCAGAGGGCTGTTGGATCGCAATGACAGCACCGTCTGCGACAGAGCTAATGGAGGTTGCAGAACGCACCGGAATTGAAGTGGATCATCTAAGAGCCCCATTGGATGAAGAGGAAAGAGCGAGAATTGAAGTTGAAGACAATTATACCTTAATCTTAGTTGATATACCTGCACTGGAAAGAAGAAATGACAAGGATCGTTATGTAACAATTCCTCTGGGTATTATTGTTGCAAATGAATATATTATAACCGTATGTTTGGAGGAAACTCCTGTATTAAAATGTTTTATTGATGGACGTGTTAGGGATTTCTATACTTTTAAGAAGACACGCTTTATTCTACAAATTCTTTATAGGAATGCGTCCACTTTTCTTCAGAATCTGAGAACTATTGATAGAAAGAGTGAAGAGATTGAGCGAAAGCTTCATATTTCAACCCAAAATCGAGAATTGATAGAATTACTGGAATTAGAAAAGAGCTTGGTATATTTTACAACGTCCCTTCGTTCCAATGAAGTTGTATTTGAAAAAATGTTGAAGTTAGAAAATATTAAGCATTATCCGGAGGATGAGGATCTTTTGGAAGATTTGATTATCGAGAATAAACAGGCGATTGAGATGGCGAACATATATAGTGGTATTTTGAGTGGGACCATGGATGCTTTTGCTTCCATTATTTCTAATAACCAGAATATCGTTATGAAATTTTTAGCAGCGGTAACAATCGTGCTATCCATCCCAACCATGATTGCAAGTTTCTACGGAATGAATTTTGATGTAATTCCAGGTGCAGATAGTCCCATCGGGTTCTATGTTGCTGTAAGTATGGCACTAGTAATTGCGTTTATTATAGTGTTAGTATTTAGAAAGAAAAAAGTTTTCTAGTTTTGAAAGGCATAGGTGCTAAATGAACTTACTAAATAAAATGGAACGTAAATTCGGTAGATATGCAATACCTAATCTAATGAGATATATTGTAGCTATTTATGTGCTAGGACTGTTGATAGGAAGCTTTCTGCCATATATTTATGTTGCGTATTTTCCACTTGATTTTTCAATGGTAATGAAAGGACAAGTATGGAGATTGATTACCTTTATCATACCAGCTTCCTCCATGAATGGAATCTTTTTTACTGCATTATCGGTTTATATTTATTATTGGATAGGGAATACCGTAGAGCAGCATTGGGGAGCTTTTCGAATGAATTTATTCTTTCTTACGGGAATTCTCTTAAATATTCTCGCTTCAATAATTACTTATTTAGCAACAGGAACTGGATTTCTATATTCTAGTACATTGGATTTAATTTGTGGAACTCTGATGTTTGCTTTTGCAGCAATTTATCCAAACACTTCTTTTTATATTTATTTCTTAATACCAATAAAGGCAAAGTACTGGGCATTAATTATAGGTGCAACTTATGTTTATAGAGTGTATGGAATGATAATGAGCCATCAATACTTATCAATTGTTCCGATTGTTGCCACCTTTGTTAATCTATTTATTTTTATTTTTGCAACTCGTAACAGCCACAGAATTTCACCCGGTGAGATGCGGCGTAAGGCAAATTATCGTAGACAAATGAATGAAGCAAGGAATCATGGCAATGTAACAGAGTTTAGAGGACGTAATGTTATAACCAGACATAAGTGTGCTGTCTGTGGCAGAACAGAGTTAGACGGAGATCAATTAGAGTTCAGATTTTGTTCCAAGTGCGATGGCAATTACGAATATTGCATGGACCATCTTTTTACTCATGAGCATGTGAAAAGTGAATAGACTATATATTTTTATGGAGCGAAAATGTTTCACACAATTATAAAGGAATTAAGGTCTTTAGACAAAAAAATATGGATTGGATTTTTGACAGTGCTTATTATCTTAATAATAGGCACTTCTTATCATATAAAGAACAATGTTAAAAATGAGCAGGCAAACTACTCTGAATTAGTGAAGATTGGTGTAATTAATAAGGACAGCAGTGATTATTCTGATTTACTCCTAAGCTATTTTAATAGCAGCGAAACTTTTACTAGTTTTATAAAAGTAATAACGGGGAAGGAAGAGGAGGTTAATCAGGAGTTTGATAATGGAAAACTGGATGTAGTGATTGAAATACCTGAAAACTTTGCACAAAATTTAATCCATATAAAACACTCCCCTATCCGTGTTGAGATTAATACTATGGACATCACAAAAGCAATACTGCTGCAAAATGTTCTCCGTAGTTATGAAAGGTATATTTCTGCAGTTGAAGTGAATGCAGTAGGACTATATGAACTCATGGAAGTTTACGAGATGGACCCGCAGTTAATCAGTGATACTAATACAAAATTATCAATAGATCTTATTTTAACAGCACTGGGAAAAGAGAAGTTCTTTTCGTTCCGGTCGATTGGTACATTTCCTTCCACATCTTTAGCGAATTATTATATAACCAGTATATTTATTATGTTAAGTCTCTACTTCGGTTTATATGCAGGTTATGAATTACGTAAAGAAATGGGACAGGGGACTTTGGTAAGGCTTCGAACTACCAGGCTGTCTTTGCATCGATATGTACTTGGAAAAAATATAGCAATGGCTATATTACCTGCAATTCTTCTTGGGATAGCAATCACATTCCTTACTGGAAAACTTCATTTAATTAATTTTGTTTTTGCTGTTTGCATTGCCTTGTTCAGTGTAGCCATGGCTGTACTACTATGTGGAGCATTAAAGACAACCCAAAGTTTTGTCCTGACGGGAAATGTCCTGATATTCTTATTAACACTGATAGGCGGAGGTATCATACCAATACAATTTCTACCGCAGGATATGCTGCTTTTAACAAAATTCACTCCGTACTATTATCTAATGAAAGGCATCTTAAATATTAATCACAATCAGTTCTTTGATTCCTTTCTTTGGGCAGCAGGAATTCTTGTAATAGCACTGTTTATGTCGCACGTAGGTATTTATCTTCTTAAAAGAAGGAGTGTGATACAGGATGAGGGGTAAAGAAGTGTTTTTGGATATTCTCGATATTGTTCGAATGAGAATGAAGCTGATATTCAGAGACAGAAGCACTGTGATTGTTATGATATTTTCGATATTACTATTTTCGCTGCTTCTTCGAACAATGACTGGTTCCGCTGAAACTTTGAGCGCTTTGCCAATTGGGGTAATTGATGAGGATCAAACAAATGCATCCAGAGATTTGATTCGTGTATTAGAAGATAATGAGACAATACGCATTGTTAAAGGGGACCAAAACGAGCTGCAAAAGCTATTACTGGATGAAATGATTACTTCTATTTTTGTAATTCGTGAAAATTATGAAACAAAGTTAAAAAGGGGATATGTATCAAACCTTGTTACTATGATTTATAAGGAAGGTAATAAGGCAGCATCCATTCTTTCAGATGTTGTTGCAGGAGCTATGATATACCCAATCAGTCTATACAAAAGTTTTCATTATTATGAACAGTTACCTGACGGAGGTCAGCCTATTCTGGATTTAACAGAGTATGAAGCATTTCTTCAAGAATATAAAGATAGCAGTGAGAGCTTTAATTTTGCCTTTGACATATCTTTAAGTAATCCCAGTGGTGCAGAGGTTCAGTTATCCAATGCAGTTTTATATCAGCAGTTAATTATAGGAATTCTATCCTTATTAATGAGTTTTATCGCTATGTTTTTTATATCCCACTCTATTAGGGAAAAGGAACAGGGAATAGAAGTAAGACTTAGGATTTCACAATTTGGTTCAATGAAAAGAGATATAGGGAATATTGGTACTTTATTATTTTGGGAAGCCCTTTTATCCTTAATATTTATTGGACAAATGCGTTATCATCTTGAATTAGGAGCTCCTGCACTATGGCTGGAAGCCTACCTGCTTTTATTGTTGCAGGCACTTGTATCAGGACTAGGGTTACTTTTGCTTACAAAGGTTATAAAAAGAATGATGATGTATCAAATGATTGCTGCAATAGCAATTCTTATATCAGGGGGACTATCCTTTTTTCAGTTGTTATCTGGATTTTATTCAGGCATACTGAATCAATTAGCAAGATCAATACCAAACAGCTGGTTTCTGAAAGGATTTACTGATATAATGATTAACAATAATGGCAGCAGTACCTCAACAGTAGAAATTAATATGCTTCTTTTGACAGCATTCAGCTTGTTACTACTAATTATAATTATAGATCTATTTTATGATAAGCTGCGTGTAATAAAGATAAAAAAGACAGGATGGTAAAGAGAATGAATAAGAGAATAAGAGACTTAAATAGAGAGATTCAAAACGGACACCTATTAGAGGAGAATGTTCCAAAATTATTTAATCATCTGGCGGATAACTATTATACTTATGCAAGTGTAAGACTTGCCATACACTATTATACTCTTTATGAAACCTATTGCGATGAGGAAGGAACCTGGAGCGAAGCTGCACTTGAAACTCTTAAGAAACTAAATAAGATCATTAAAAATGGAGTGATAAGTTCATTAAGCGGTCCTTTGAGAGAAGAAGCAATACGTGAAGTTGATGCCATTCGATCGGATATTATGGAGAAAATGACAGCGTTTACTGCATATACTGATATCTTTCAGATTTATGAGTATACCTTAAATCGTGTTGAATATCGTTTCCGGGAGGATTTACCTACAATTGATGATGAGGAATTTGCCAGAGAAATTCTTCGTTTTATTTTTGATACCGAAGATAATGTAATTGTAAATGAAAAAATAAAAGAAATCGTTGGACAGTTACCGGTTCGAATTACAAAGCAAAAGTACTTTGAATTATTAAAAGATAGTCTGTATGCTTATATTGGTGCAGATTCTACTTCCTTGGATCAATATCTATATATGCAGAAAACCTGCGCAATGTTGGGACAAAATGAAACTATGGAGCAGTTATTTCCAAAGTTATGGCAGCAAAAATCTGAGTTATCACAGCTAAGCTATAAAGATATGAGCCAGGAACAATATGAAAAGGCAAGACTAACCCTTGGAGCGGCAACACTTACACTGGAGTTCGAATCCTCTGTATATTATTTCTTACAGGAAATAGTTAATGAGGTATATGCTTTATTGCTATGTTCTCCGTATCAGGGTATGGAGAGCTTGCTGCCTTGCGAAGCGGACAAAGCTTCTTTAGAGATATTAATACAGGTGAGTGATAGTTTCGAGAATATGCAAAAGAAAGAGCTGCCAGAAGAACTCTTAGATAAATTTGCCACGATGGAAGGGGTTCAGGAAGATCTGTACTTTGAATTAACTACGTGTGAAGAAACTTTGAATATAATAAAAGTTAAGCATGATGAGCTGACGAAGAGTTTAATGTTGAATCAGTTATTAGAGGTTTTATTACGCTGCGCAAGCTTGTTATCCAACAGTATATTTATTGAGTTGGAAGTAAAGGATCGTGATACGACGATTGTTAGTGAAGAAAGAGCAGCACAGGAAATGAAACAATTGCAGGAAGAACTGACAGAATTATTTCATACCCAGGACAAGATTATTACACGCGCGGTTATGGCGAATACCATGAATAAACTTCCTGTTTTTTTCAAAGATCACAAGGAAGTTATGGATTATATTCTATATAGTTTGGATCGTTGCAGTGATATTTATGAAAAATCAGCATGTTTTGAGATTATTAATGAATTAATGTCGGAGTAGGACTGTATTTTTATTGGTAATATGTGGTATACTTATGAAAAGTAATATTTACTGTGTATGATTAGAGAGGATTTCTATGATTTCGTGGACATCTAGCCTGCAGGTTGGCGAAAAGATTAAAAAGAAAAGAGATAAGGCGATTGCTTCCATTAATAATAGTGAAGCAACCTTTGGTGTCTATTGCATTACCTTTGCGACGCATCCGGACAACCTGTTTGAGATTATGGATGCAAACCAACTTCTAATTCCTTATTACAAAAAGTCTGACATTCATATCGTAGGTTTGGCAAAAGGGAAGAGAGAAGCATTGTGTTTGGTTGAAAAAATGCTTATGGAGGTCTATAAACAAACCGGGAATTTTAATGTCAGGGCTTATTATACATAAGTACTCGTAACAGTTCTGGTAATTACTTTGTATTTAGAATAGGATTGGTGGTTGAAACAATAAGATGATTCATATCATTCTTCTGATATTAAAAATAATAGGAATAATACTTCTATCCATTTTAGGATTGCTGCTGCTAATTTTACTGGTTGTATTGTTAGTGCCGGTTCGCTATAAAATAGATGCGCAGCATGGGGAAGACGTACTAAAAGCTGATGTTAGAGTTCACTGGCTGCTGCACATATTTCGTGCAAGGGTGTCCTACCTTGAGGGTGAGCTTAAGATTAAGGTCAGAATTCTATGTTTTTTACTTTTCGATAATCAAAAACCAAAACAGGAAGAAAAGAAACAATTCGGATTACATGGGAGAATAAATAATAAGAAAAAAGAGAAATCTTTAAAGAAGAAGAAAACTTTTAAAGAAACTTCCAGACAAGATAAGAAAAAAAAGAATAAAGAGTTAACGACGAAAAAAACTGGACTTAAACAACCTGAAAATCAACAACCAGAAAATCAACAACTGGAAAATCAACAGTTGGATATAAATTCTGATGTAGTCAAATCAAAGGATATCGCCAAAGAGAGAATTAAAGACGATATAAAAACAATGGTTGAGACTCCGGAAGGCAGCGAAGAGGCAGATAAAAAGATAGTTGATGTTGTAAGAGAAAGTGTTGAGGCTACGGTCAAAAAGGTCGAAGATATCGTAACAGAGGATATTCCGCCCATGCCGGAGGATACGATAGAAGAAGATATTTTGTCAGAAAAAAAAGAAAAGTATAAAGCGGCAAAAGGTAAGAGAAAATCCTTTGGTATGCGGATTGAATTGATTTGGCAACGGTTAAAGAGTATAAAAGCTTCTTTTATAAAGTGGATAAATTGGGTTAAAGAGTGGGGGACAACAGTATCGAGTTGGAAGAATAAACTGGATACAGTCATTAATTTCTTTAAAGATAAGGTTACTAAGGAAGGGCTAAAAGAGACCTATGCCAGTTTAAAGAAACTTTTAAGACATATTGCACCTACGAAGCTTAAATCTACTATTATCTTTGGAACAGGTGATCCTTGTTCAACAGGACAAGCACTTGGTATGATTGGTATTCTGTATAGCTTTTATGGGGATAAGGTTAAAATTATTCCTGATTTTGAAAAGAAGGTATTAGAGGGGCAGCATGAGGCGAAAGGGCGGATAAGGCTGCTGACAATACTTATCATAGCAATTAAGTTATTGGTCAACAAAAAATTTCAATTATTAAAAGAGAATTTTCAACGATTAAAGGAGGCGCTATAAATGGCGGATAATCAATTTCATTCAACGGTAGAATCTTTATTTAAAGGTATGGATAACTTTATAACGACAAAAACAGTTGTGGGCGATGCAGTTAGAGTTGATACTGATACAATCGTGTTACCACTGGTAGAGGTGAGTTTTGGTGTTGCTGCTGGGGCATTTGCTAATGAAAATAAGAATAATGCTGGTGGCGGTATGGGCGGAAAGATATCACCCAGTTCTGTTTTAGTAATTCAAAATGGAACCTCCAAATTAGTTAATATAAAAGAACAGGATAGTGTTACAAAAATCCTTGATATGGTACCAGATCTTATTCAAAGGTTTTCCAAAGGTTCCAAGAAGAAGGATGAATTAGACCCTAAAGTAGAGGAAGCCATTAAAAATCAATCAGAATCAAGCTTGCAGGAATAAGCAAAAAGTGCTTGCATTATAAAACATATTCTGATAGAATAGTTAATGTTTGTAGGACCGAAGGTTCTATATTATACCTAGGGAGGTGCTTTTGATGGCTAAATGTTCAATATGTGATAAAGGTGCTCACTTTGGAATCGCTGTGAGTCATTCTCATAGAAGATCTAACAAGATGTGGAAATCTAACGTAAAATCTGTTAAAGTTAATGTTAACGGAGCAGCAAGAAAAATGTATGTTTGTACGTCCTGTCTTAGATCCGGTAAAGTAGAACGCGCGTAAGAAAACGATGGGTGTCAGGAGATCTTGACACCCCATTTTTTTTTGATTCTTTAAAGCTTCTATGCATGACAAGTGAAACGATTTTTCGTTTCATTTTGCTGCCTAAATTATGTACAACAATTAATAGCACAGTTATTAAAAAGCTGGTTAATTGCAAAACAGGTTATAACCAAGTAATAAACAAAGAATAATAATACATATAGCTAGAATACCATTGGTTATGAATAGCATGATTGTCATACCAATTGCAATCCAAAAAAGGATAAAACCAATCATTCTCTTCATGATTGTCACTTCCAATCTATAGGTGGAGTACTATATATTATGCAGAGAAACCTATGCTTATCACGAAAATATGGGGCAATTTATCTAAGCTGCCGAGGCTGACGTATTAATGTTTGCCTTTTAAAAAAAACTGGGTATACTATAATTAGATTAAGTATTTCAAGCTTTGCTAAAAATGAAAATAATGTTATAATGAATTATATTCCAGTATAGATGAATAGTAATTATATAGAATGAATTGCTCGCCATAGGCGGAATGGAGGTAGCTATGAAAGGATTTATGAACACTCAAATAGGTGAAATTTTAATTGATAATGATGTACTGGCGAAATATGCCGGCGCTTCTGCAGTTGAATGCTTTGGAGTAGTTGGAATGGCATCTGTCAATATGAAGGATGGAATTGTTAAACTACTGAAAAAAGATAATTTAAGTCATGGTGTAAATGTCACACTCGAAGATAACAGAATAACTATTGACCTGCATATTATCGTTTCCTACGGCGTGAGTATTTCTGCTGTTGCTGATAATTTGATCAGTAACGTAAAATATAATGTTGAAGAATTCTCAGGACTTGAGGTTAAAAAGATTAATATATTTGTAGAAGGTGTCAGAGTAATAGACTGATCCTTGGAGGTACAACGTTTAAGGAGGAAAAACCAGTGGTTATTAAGACGATAGATGCGAACACTCTGAAA
The DNA here is from genome assembly GCA_047606065.1 of Mobilitalea sp. Taxonomy (GTDB): domain Bacteria; phylum Bacillota; class Clostridia; order Lachnospirales; family Lachnospiraceae; genus Mobilitalea. The sequence continues at coordinate 1,492 of JASGEU010000111.1, read as the reverse complement.
AAAATGTTTCTTGCCGGAGCAGCAAGTATCGAGGCGAAAAAGGAAATAATTAATGAATTGAATGTATTCCCTGTTCCAGATGGAGATACAGGTACAAATATGACACTTACGATTATGTCTGCCGTAAAGGAAGTGAATGCATTAGCTAATCCAACAATTGAGGAATTGGCAAAAGCAATCTCAGGCGGATCACTTCGCGGAGCTAGAGGTAATTCAGGAGTAATCCTGTCACAGCTTTTCCGCGGATTTGCAAAAGAAATTAAAGATTACAAAGAAATTAATGTTACAATAATGACCAATGCTTTACAAAAGGCAACTGAAACAGCTTATCGTGCTGTTATGAAACCCAAGGAAGGTACGATATTAACAGTTGCAAGAGGTGCAGCAGAGAAAGCAGCACAATTAGTGTCTGAAACAGATGATTTAGTATATTTCTGTCAGAAGGTAATTGCCCATATGGAAGTAGTTCTTAAGAATACACCTGAACTTTTACCAGTATTAAAAGAAGCCGGAGTAGTTGATTCCGGAGGCCAGGGACTTTTAGAAATTGTAAAAGGTGCATATGATGCACTGATTGGTAAAGAAATTAACTTTACTAATGTTACTACAACCGAGACAGCTGCAACAGAAGGCCGTCAAAGGGAAAAAATATCAACAGATGATATTAAATTTGGATATTGCACAGAATTTATTATTGTGTTAGAAAAAGAATACAATGAGAAGACAGAGCATGAGTTCAAGGATTATCTTGAATCCATTGGTGATTCACTGGTAGTTGTTTCGGATGAAGATGTCGTGAAGGTACATGTACATACGAATGACCCCGGACTTGCAATTCAGAGGGCATTAACGTATGGTTCACTGACACGTATGAAGATAGATAACATGAGAGAAGAGCATAATGAACGTATCATCAAGGATGCTGAAAAGTTGGCTGAAGAGCAGAAGAAGGAAGAAGAGACAGCTGCTCCAGCAAAGCCAAGAAAGAATGCAGGATTTATAGCAGTATCCATGGGTGAAGGTCTTGATGAGATATTTACTGGGCTTGGAGTTGACTATATTATTAAGGGTGGTCAGACCATGAATCCAAGCACGGAAGATATGTTAAATGCTATTAGCGAAGTTAATGCTGACCATATCTTTATCTTACCAAACAACGGTAACATTATTCTTGCAGCAGAGCAGGCAAAGCATTTAACAGAAGACAAGAATATTATTGTCATCCCATCAAAAACTGTGCCACAGGGTATAACAGCAGTGATTAATTTTGTCTATAATAAGTCTCCAGAAGAGAATGCAGCCAGAATGACAGAAGAGATGCTGAAGGTAAAGTCTGGTCAGGTAACCTATGCAGTTAGAGATACCAGCTTGGATGGCAAGGAAATAAAGCAAGGTAATATCATGGGTATTGGCGATAAGACAATTCTTTCCGTGGGTGAGGATATTAAGGCAACTACACTTGAGTTGGTACAATGTCTTGCAAACGAAGAAT
>JASGEU010000110.1:0-30713 GCA_047606065.1 Mobilitalea sp. | reverse complement strand
CCAGCAAAGCTCCCACCAAACCGGGACCATAGGTTACACCTATTGCAGTAATATCATTTAGCGTTACCTTCGCTTCTACTAGTGCTTCTTCTATTACCTGATTAATTTTTTCTATATGTTTGCGGGAGGCAATCTCTGGTACCACTCCTCCATATAGCTTATGCAGCTCTATCTGGGAGGAAATAATATTTGAAAGTACCTCTCTGCCATCTTTTACAACGGCCGCTGCCGTTTCATCGCAAGAAGTTTCTATTGCTAATATTAATGTATTCTCTGTCATCTCTATCTCCATCACACCGCATTGCGGCTCTCACTTACCAGCCTTGTGGTAAATCGTATCGTTATTCCTATTGTCTTCTTATACTCAATTTTAATAAAGCGTCATTCATCCTTATCAAATTCCAATGTAACACTTTTTCTATCTTTTCCAAGCTTTGCATCCTTAAATATCTTTTTTGCTTCCCCAATAAAGTCTTCTGGACGAATCAAGGAAGGGCTATAATGAGTCAGCCATAATTCTGCCACTTCAGCCTCCTTAGCGAGTCTCGCAGCATCACAAAAAGTCATATGCTTATATTCTTTCGCCTTATTATCCTTATCTTGTTCACCATACATACCTTCGCAAATGAACAGATCCGACCCCTTGGCATTGTCAGCGATGATTTTAATTGGTCTCGAGTCCGTGCAATAAGTAACTTTAATTCCTTTTCGTTCTGGTCCAATTACCATGTCAGGTGTATAAGTAATATCTCCATCAACAATCGTATCACCCTTCTGAAGTCTGTTCCAAAACTTTTGAGGTATTTGATTTTCTAAGGCTCTCTCTGCAAAGAATCTTCCGCCACGTCTAATGGTAACACTGTATCCGTAACAAATAACATTATGCTTCACCTGGAAAGCCTTAATATTATATCCGTTAATCTCTATGGTTTCCTCTTGCGCTGATAGCTCTATGAATTTTAACTCAAATGGAAGCTCAGGTGCAATAACTCTAAGAGAATTCACCACTCTCTCCAACCCCTTTGGCCCAATTAAAGTAACCGGCTGGGTGCGTTCTGCATTTCCCATCGAAAGAAGAAGTCCGGGTAACCCACTAATATGATCCCCATGATAATGAGTAAAGCATATAATATCAATAGAGTGAAAGCTCCAGCCTTTTTCTCTAATTGTAATCTGTGTACCTTCTCCGCAATCTATTAATAAGCTGCTGCCGTTATATCTGGTCATCAATGCAGTTAACCATCTTCCCGGTAACGGCATCATTCCACTTGTACCAAGCAAACATACATCTAACATTTTTTCATGCCTTCCTTAATTATAATCTACATTAATTATACCCTGTTCTGTTATCCTAAATCTTTGTAGGACAAATATAGGGGTAACACTTTCGTACTGATTTATAGTAAAAATCTTTTAATCTTTTGCAAGTAAACGAAATGTCAATCTAATATGCACCTATTTTAACAGTAGTTTCTCTTGTTTGTCCACAATTTTGTTTTGTTGATATTTTATCTATCCTTCACTTTACCTTCACGTATATAAAAAAGACCACAGCCAATTATCTATAAGATAAACTTAGCTGCAGCCTTGTATTGTTTGACATAAATATTATTTTATATATATTTCTTATCTTCTTCTGTCTTATTATAGAATTTCTAACTTTTTCTTAACTTCAACAGGAATGCTGAATTTTGAAACAATCTCCTCATAACATTCTTCACATAGATTGAAATGGTGTATTTCCATATCCCTTTTTGAAAAATAACCCCACTCCTTAGAGGCTTCAAAGGCATCTTCCTTAAGAATTCCATTCTCAACCTTAAGCTCCTTACCGCAAGAATTGCAGTGTAGAGGCACCTTTGTCCTTTTAACAATTCTATCTGCACTTTTCACGACTCGTCCCCCTCTTGTTCATAAAAGCTTATTGCTCTTAGGATTATTATAAACGGTTATGCTTAATATTTATAGTGGGAATTACTGTATCGGTTTTAGCCACATTATAACAGCATCCTCATTGGGTTTCGTATAGAAATCCTTGCGTATCCCTGCTTTTTCAAATCCAAGACTCTCATAAAGATGTATGGCAGGTGCATTCGAGTATCTAACCTCCAGAGTCAGTGAGGTAATACCCCTATGTTTTGATTCCTCGAGAAGAGCGGTAAGCATCTTATGACCGATGCCTTGATTTCGAAATTCTTCTTTTACCGCAACATTATAAATATAACCCTCTCCAGCAACTCCCCAGTAACCGCAGTAACCAGCAATTGTCCCTTCGTGTTCAACTACCAAATACTCATTGTTACTATCCTTCAGAGAGCTATTAAAATCCTCTTTACTCCACGGATCCGAAAATGTCTGTTGTTCAATCATATCCACCTGATCTAAATCATCCGCAGTCATTCTTCGAATAAACATATCATTCACCATGTCTTTCATCCAGTTCAATTAACTTCTATTTTTTTCTGCAAGTTCTCTTTCTGCCTGTGATAGTCTTAGATATACAGGCTCATGCTCTGTTGCAGTCTCAATTAAATTCTTCTTATAATACTGAATTGCTAACGCTCCAAGAGCACCTGCTCTTTGTTTATTTAAATGCATTGGTGCAAATACAGCCTTTTCCTTTAATTCCTCGGAAATAAGTTCCTTATGAACATCAGCACCATCTCCCAGAAATATTACCTCTCTGTTTAAATCTTTTATAATCGATAGAATTTCTTCCAAAGCAATGGCTATTTGTGGGTGTAAAACATTTAATTCTTCAACCTGAAATTCATATAAACCCGTATATACCTGATTCCGTCTGGCATCCATCATTGGACAAACTATTTTGTCTGTTCCAAACAAATTATAAGCCAGACCCTCCAACGTTGGCACCGGTATGATGGGCTTATCAAGCGCCAACCCAAGTCCCTTCGCTGTGGCAGAGCCAATCCGAAGTCCTGTAAAGGAACCCGGTCCGGACGATATTGCAACCGCATCTATTTGATTTAAGTCAAGTTCCACTCTACTCACTATTTCATCCAACATAGGTAATAAAGTTTGTGAATGTGTCTTCTTAAAGTTTACTGTATATTCTGCCAGTACAGACTCCTCTGTCACAATGGCCACACTGGCCACTAATCCCGAGCTATCAAGCGCTAATATCTTCATTCTTGTATTTCCCTCTCTAACCTTTTCAGATTATTGCTCCTTAACGATAATTATTCTATAATCGAATCCCTTTTCCAATTGCTTTTGAATGGTAACATTGGTATGTTTTTTTGGTAATAGGTCCTCAATTAATTCTGCCCATTCTATAAGACAGACCCCTTCTCCATAAAAATAATCTTCATACCCGATTTCCTCCATCTCATCAATATCTGAGATACGGTATACATCAAAATGATAAAAGGGCAGCTTTTCTCCCTCGTACTCCTGCACTATGGTGAAGGTAGGACTGTTTACTGCTTCCGTTATCCCTAAGCCTCTGGCAAACCCCTGGGTAAAAACAGTCTTTCCTACTCCAAGATCTCCGCTCAGGCAATAGATTTCTCCCGGTTTTGCATTACTTCCCAACTGGAGTCCAAACTGATAGGTGTCCTCTGATTTAAAACTCTCTATTGTCATATTAAAATCATGCCTTTCTAAACAACTGCGGCCAAATTCTATCTTATTGCTACGCTCTTTGTAATCGGCATTATTATAGCAGATATGTACAAAAAAAGATAGAGCTTCTTTCCTTATGAATGGAAAGGACGCTCTATCTTGGTTAAAGTCATAAATCCCTTAATCTATCTAACGGAATAATACTCCTTTGGTCAATCGATAAGTATAATATCCGACCACTGATATCATGATACCCTTTAAAATATTATAAGGTGTTATACCAATAATAACCATAGTCGCCAAATCCTTAATTGCCGGAACAGTCGTAGCTGCTAAACCAACCACATTTTCTAACCCGCCAAATAAGGTTGCATATAAAGGTATCATAATGAAATAGTTTAACAATGCCCCTGTTAAGGTCATACACAGAGTTGCAATTGTAAAAATAACTATCATGGATACTGCATTCTTTATTCCGTTGTTGGCTTTCATTGCACCTTGATTTACATTACGTTCTATGGCTTTTGATTTTCTAATCTTATTTAAAATTCCAACTGGCAGAATAAAGGCAGTGCTAATTAGAAAGTTCGCCAGTTCACCAACCATACCTGTTGAAGATGCGGTTAATGCTTTTATCAGATTTTTAATAAACTCAATCATAATTCCGGATAAAGGTCCAAACTGAAGAGCAGCTATAACCGCTGGTATGTCACTAAATTCAAACTCCAAAAAACCCAAATGTTTGTAAGGAAGATGAACCAGCATAAGCACGTAGGACAGTGCGGAAAAAAGACCAAGAATTACGGTTTGTTTCGTGGAAAATAAGGTACCATTTGTTTTTGTTGCTGCATTTGTTTTCATAATTATTCTCTCCTTTTTAATTGCAAAGGAAATTCTTTGGGTTGTTAGTGTTATAAGATTGATTATTTACATTATAGTATATATTTTAGTAATCAAAAAAATCCCCGATTTCTTAAATTGAAATCGGGGAATTGATTATAATCCATCTTATAATACTATTCTTCTTCTCTCATCCAGACTTTACTGTCGGTTTTGGAATTTCACCAAATCAATCCTTGAATTAACAAGGAGTCGCGGACTTTACCGCCGGTAGGGAATTTCACCCTGCCCCGAAGACTTACCTTTATTAAGTTTTACAACCTCATCATATAACAGCTTCTCGCCTGTGTCAATACCTTTTGTATGGTCTAGTGTCATAAAATATTTCCAAACAAGAGATCCTTCATCACTCCTGCTGCTTCTCTTACATAATAATTAATTGTAAGTATTTGATCCGAGGGTGCTGCTAATCCTTGAACATCTGTCAATCCTTGTTTTTTTGCAATACTAATGGAACGAAATACATGAAAACCATTTGTAACAACTGCAATGGATACATCTTCATCTGGAAGAAGCCGCTTGCTGAATTGAATATTTTCAACTGTATTGGTAGAATTATCTTCCATAATAATTCTATTTTTGTCTATCCCATGTTCCACTAAATAGCGACTCATAGCTTCTGCCTCCGATAGGTTCTCACCGGGTCCCTGACCACCTGAAACAATCACCTTAGTCTCTGAATTAGAATTAAGATAATCTTTGGCTGTATCCAGCCTGTACTTAAGAGATTTTGTAATTCTATCGCCTCGAACCTGTGCTCCAAGCACGATAAGATATTCTACTCCTGGTTTAGCTTCTTTCTGAGAATAGTAGATGATTGTTCCTTCCAGCAGTAAACCGAAACAAACCCCTATCGCTATTATTGTTATCACAATATGTCGAAATAGACTTGGTAATTTAATCTCGTTTTTCATTAAATAAATTATAACAAAACTCAGCAATAATAGGCCGATAGCCGCGCAAATCCAAAACCACGCAAAGGCGGTACCTGCACCTGCATACATCGTAATGATTCCATAATAGACAAGACAAAATATTCCCCCAAGAATACATAGTACAAATAAAACACCCATAATCGCCTCACCTTTACTTTCAGTATATGCCGCATTGTAAAGTTAATCTATTCTTATAACTCAGTTTTATCAGATCTACTTTTCCCTTATAACTTCATTGTAAGCTGAATCCTCTTCTTAGCAACATCAACACTAAGAACCTTAACTTCAACAATATCACCTACGCTTACCACATCCAGAGGATGCTTTACAAACTTCTTATCAGAAAGCTGTGAAATATGAACCAATCCATCCTGGTGCACACCGATGTCAACAAAGGCACCAAAATCAATTACGTTACGAACTGTTCCCTTAAGCTGCATACCCTCTGTAAGGTCCTTCATTTCCAATACATCGGTACGAAGAATAGGCTTGGGCATTTCATCACGTGGATCTCTGCCTGGTTTTTCAAGTTCTTTAATAATATCAGTTAATGTAATCTCACCAACACCGAGTTCCTGTGCAAGCTTATGCTTATCTTTTATTTTCTTGCCAATAGTAATGATTTCTTCACTTTGATCAGCTGTTGTAACCGGTTCCACCTTTTCTATCTTACTCTCTTGTGCAGGTATGCCATTACCCACTGCGGCAGCAAGCGCCTTGCCAAAAGCAGTATCTTGAGTCTTTACTGAAATAGTAGCTTTTTTCTCCGGTTTCTTCTCTGGCTTTTTCTCGACCTTCTTTTCCGGCTGCTGTTGTTTTTGTTTCATTGCCTTTTGCTGTATTTCTTTAATATCATCTAGGGTTAGTCCAAGTGTTACCAACAGGTTCTGTGTTGCTTCATAGGATTCTGGATGAACACCGGTTGCATCCAGAGGATTATTTCCACCTGTAATTCTCATAAATCCCGCGCATTGTTCAAAAGCTTTTGGACCTAACTTTGGAACCTTAAGAAGTTCCTTACGGCTATCAAATCTTCCGTTCTCCTCACGATAAGCTACTATATTCTTTGCAATTGCTTTGCTTACACCTGACACATGCTCCAACAGGGATACGGAAGCTGTATTTAAATCCACACCAACCTTATTTACACAATCCTCTACTACACCTGATAAGACCTCACTTAACTTCTTCTGGTTCATATCATGCTGATATTGTCCAACACCAATGGATTGAGGATCAATCTTAACAAGTTCAGCAAGTGGATCTTGTAATCTTCTCGCAATAGAAGCTGCACTTCGCTGTCCCACGTCAAAGTTGGGAAATTCCTCCGTGGCAAGCTTACTAGCAGAATATACGGAAGCTCCTGCTTCATTTACTATAATATATTTCAGAGGTCTGTTGATTTCCTTCAATAATTCTACAATTACTATCTCTGATTCTCTGGAAGCAGTACCATTTCCAACTGAAATCAAGGAAATGTTGTACTTATCAATCATTCTCTTTACTACAATTTTAGCTTCTTCCACCTTATTCTGTGGTGCAGTCGGATAAACGACTGTAGTATCCAGTACTTTACCCGTACTATCTACAACCGCTAACTTACAGCCGGTACGAAATGCCGGGTCCCATCCAAGCACAACCTGTCCGGCAATCGGAGGCTGCATAAGAAGCTGTACCAGATTTTTACCAAATACCTTTATTGCTCCATCCTCTGCCTTCTCTGACAGCTCATTACGAATTTCTCGTTCAATTGCAGGTGCAATCAGTCTTTTATAGCTATCTTCTATGGTTGTCCTAAGAAGATCATTTGTATATGGATTATCTTTAAAGATTACCTTTTTCTCCAGATAGCGAAGAATTCTTTCTTCTGGAGCTATGATTTTAATTGTGAGAATTTTTTCATTCTCACCACGATTTATTGCCAGAATTTTATGACCTGCTAATTTTTCAATTCCATCTTCAAAATTATAATACATCTCATACACGGATTGCTGTTTCTCATCTTTTGCAGTTGATGTTAATTTTCCTTCTTTTGCTGTGATCTCACGAATATAACTGCGGTGTTCTGCCTGATCCGAGATATCTTCTGCAATAATATCCAAAGCTCCGGCAATTGCATCCTCAACTGTAAGAACCTCTTTTTCAGTTGATAGATATTCCTTAGCGGCCTCTGTTACCGGCTCCTTGATTTCCTGTGCAAGAATAATAGCAGCTAAACCATCCAACCCTTTTTCCTTTGCAATGGTTGCCCTCGTTCTTCTCTTTGGACGGTATGGGCGATATAAATCCTCTACCACAACCAGTGTTGTTGCAGCCAAAATCTGCGCCTTTAGTTCTTCGGTTAATTTACCTTGTTCCTCTATACTGTTTAGTACCTGCGTCTTCTTCTCCTCGAGATTTCTTAGATACAGTAATCGTTCATGAAGGTTTCTTAGCTGCTCATCATCCAATGATCCAGTAACTTCTTTACGGTATCTGGCGATAAACGGTATCGTATTGCCTTCATCAATTAGTTTTACTGTAGCTTCCACCTGCTCCAGACGTATTCCTAATTCCTCTTTTATCTGTTTTAAAATGTCCATGTTCTTGCTCCTTAAATCATTTTAAATGCATGTCACGTTCATCATTTCCAAGGAATGCATTTCCTATGTAATCATACCATCCAAAAACTTGAAAATCAACTTTTTTACAGTTTATATGCCTCGACGAAGGTAAAATAAGGTTGTAACAAAAAGAGGTGACAATCGCAACTAGCGACAATCACCTCAAAAAATTATATTTATTATGCTAATAAGAATTTATCATGTACTGCATTCATTGCTCTGTCCACTTGTGATTCATCAATCAGAACAGTTACTCTAATCTCAGAGGTAGAAATCATTTTGATGTTAATACCTACATCATAAAGTGCCTCGAACATTTTTGATGCTACACCTGCGTTGGACATCATACCAGCACCAACAATGGATACCTTTGCAACTTCTCTTTCAAGATCTATCTTCTGGCACTTCAGGCTGCCCTCCTGATGTCTCTCAAGAATTGCTACCGCTTCATCCAAATCATCTTCTTTCACAGTAAAGCTGATATCCTTTGTTCCATCTCTTCCAACAGATTGGAGAATAATATCAACATTAATATTATGATTAGCCAGATGATTGAATAGTTTAAATGCTACTCCCGGTTGATCTTCTAATCCTATTACTGCAATACGTGCAGTATTCTTATCACATGCCACACCGCTTACAAGCATTTTTTCCATCTTAACTTCCTCCTTAACGATTGTACCTTCTGATAAATTCAAACTGGAACGAACAACTAACTGAACGCCATATTTTTTAGCCATTTCAACAGAACGATTATGCAATACTCCTGCCCCTAGGGATGCGAGCTCAAGCATCTCATCATAAGTAATCTCTTCCAATTTTCTTGCATCCTTAACAATTCTTGGATCAGCAGTAAATACACCATCAACATCTGTATAAATTTCGCAAGCATCTGCATGTAGTGCTGCCGCTAATGCAACCGCTGTTGTGTCAGAGCCACCCCTGCCAAGCGTTGTGTAATCATCAAATTTGTTAACACCCTGGAAACCGGTAACAAGAACTACTCGCTTATTCTCAAGCTCATTACGAATCCTCTCCGTATCAATTCGTTTTAATCTTGCATTGCTATAAACGGAGGTGGTATGCATTGCTACCTGATAAGCATTCAGCGAAACCGCCGGAACACCCAAAGCATCTAAAGCCATTGCCATTAATGACACGGAAACCTGTTCCCCCGTAACCATTAACATATCCAGTTCTCTCTTTGAAGCATTCGGATTAATGTCCCTTGCCTGTGCTAATAAAATATCAGTCTGCTTCCCCATCGCTGACAGCACAACTACAACCTCGTTGCCTTTTTTATACTCCTCGGTAATTCTCCTGGCAACATTAAAAATTCTTTCCTTGTCGGCAACGGATGTGCCACCGAATTTCTTAACTATTAACATAGCTGCCTCCTACATACATTGTTGTTCGCACAGTATTTCTGTAGCGTCTTTTTATCCCTATTCAGTCCCAATCTATCCTTAGTAATTTATATTCCTATGTATTAAAAATAATATTAGTCAATTAAGTATCAAAATTCCTTTATTGTTTCTTACTAATTATTTTACACAGAAAGGAGTTTATTAATGACTGTAAACCCTTCCGGTACAATATTACCGCTTGCTTTTGCTTCTTCCTCATTGTAGTTCCATTGATAATCATACTTTTTTGTACTGTCATACAGTAAATATGGAACCGGTTCACAGGTATGCGTTCGCAAACGAATTGGCGTCGGATGATCCGGCATTACTAACATACGATAAGGCACGCCTGACTTTTCCATGCCTTCCATAATAACCTTAATCACTCTTTGATCCAGATATTCAATTGATTTTACCTTATTTGCTATATGTCCCTGATGCCCCATCTCATCCGGTGCTTCAACATGAACATAAACATAGTCATAGTCTTCCTCTATAAGAACTTTAACAGCAGCCTCTGCCTTACCCTCATAGTTCGTATGCAGGGTCCCATCAGCTCCAGGTACTTCTATCACCTTCATCCCTGCGCCCACAGCAATTCCCTTTAATAAATCAACTGCCGATATCATAGCCCCTTTGATACCATTTTTCTCTTCAAAAGAGGTTAGTGCCGGTCTGGTACCCGCTCCCCAGAACCAAATAGAATTCGCCTTATTAAGGCCTTTCTCAGCTCGAGCAATATTAAGCGGATGCTGATTTAAGATGTCATAGCTCTTTTTCATCATCAATCTTAGCTCCTGCTGTTCTGGCAGGTACTCTCCAATGATCTTACCCAGAATGTCATGGGGCTGCGTAAGATCCACTACCTCACCTTTATCCCAAACCGTGAGGTGTCTATAACTTGTACCAACATAGAATTTATAAATATCATTTTCCAGTTCTTTCTGGACCGCAGCAATTAGTATTGCAGCATCTTCTGTTGAGATTTCTCCTGAACTGTGATCAAGGATTGTTTGTTCTTCATAGGGTTTGTCATCTTGCGATATCGTTACAATATTACAGCGCAGAGCAATGTCTGTCGCCTTAAGGTCCACACCAATGCTAAGCGCTTCTAATGGAGAACGTCCTGAATAGTAAATCCGGGGATTATACCCTAACACTGCTAAATTAGCTGTATCACTTCCAGGTTTCATTCCTTCTGGTATTGTATAGGCAAGTCCAATTTCTGATTGTTTGGCAAGCAAATCCAGCCTGGGTGTTGCTGCTGCCATCAGCGGTGTTCTATCCTCCAGCGCTGCCAATGGTTCATCAGCCATACCGTCTCCAAGAACAACAATGTATTTCATAGAATCATTTCCTTTCTTGTTCATGTATAAGCTAATGTCAGCCACCTTCTCCCAAAACTTTCTCTGCCTGGCTGATCACACTCATCAAGTATATGTTCTAGAATCTAATACGTATTATATTAAGAACTCCGGCTAATTTATCTCTTTTTTCCTTAAGTTCCTCTTCGGAGATGACAGGTGTAAGAAATGCGAATTCATTTTCTAATCCCTCTACTTTTACCTCTTCTACAGCACCAAAAATTATATTAACCTGTTCTTTTTGTTCTACATTGTTATTGGCTAATCGTATAAAAAATCTATGTTGGACTTTATTAATGTCTGTCAGTTCAAGTTTCCTGCTGCTCCATATGGTCCATATATTTTTGCCAATATGTTTTGCTGCATCAACAACATCTGCTACTACTGCACTTGCCGTTGGTAGTTTACCTGCCCCACTGCCATAAAACATAACATCTCCAATTACATTCCCTTTTACAAAAATGCCATTAAATACATCATTTACACTATAAAGCGGATGATTAGCTTTAATCATTACCGGTGCAACCATAGCATATACTTGATCGTTTTGCCTAATGCTGGAAGCAAAAAGCTTTACTCTCGCATTCAATGCCTTTGCATAGCGAATGTCTTTATCCGTGATATGCGAAATACCTTCTGTATAAATATCTTCAAAATCTACCTGCATTCCAAATGCAAGTGAGGATAATATGGCAATCTTTCTGCATGCATCATGACCCTCAATATCTGCTGCCGGATTACGTTCTGCGTAGCCAAGCTTTTGAGCAGTCGATAAAGCAGTTTCGAAATCTACACCTTCTTCACTCATCTTAGATAAGATATAGTTGGTGGTTCCATTTAGGATACCTGTAATTTCAACAATTTCATCCGCGGTGAGCGAATGATTCAGTGGTCTGATAATTGGGATACCACCACCGACGCTTGCTTCAAAAAGAAAGTTAAGCCCTCTCTCTTTTGCAAGATCAAGTAACTCTGCACCATGTTTCGCTACTAATTCTTTGTTGGAGGTCACAACACTTTTTCCTTTTAACAAAGCCGATTTAACAAAGGTATGAGCCGGTTCTACTCCGCCCATATGTTCACATACAATTAAAACTTCTGGATCATCTAATATAATGTTTATATCATGAACTACCTTTTCCATGATAGGATCGCCTGGAAATTCCCTAAGATCGAGTATATACTTGACATTGATTTGGTCACCGGCTCGTTTACTAATACTTTCGCCATTGGTATTGAGCACCTCTACAACACCTGAACCAATGACTCCGTATCCTAAGACTGCAATATTAATCATTACTGCTCCTCCATTCCTTCTGTAACAAAATGCAACTGTTTAGTCCCTTTGTAGTTACAATAAATCTATCATTTCGCCCATCTAGATGAACCGAGAGGTAGCCATGCTTACTTATTCTCTTGATACCAGTTTTACATAGTGTACACCATCCATTGCTTCAATGGATTCCATCAAGATAGAGGTACTGTCTGTCTGCGGCAGTATTTCAATACTAAGTGTTAGCATAGCGATTCCATTTACCGGAATACTTTGGTGGATGGTCAGGATATTTGCCTCACATTTGGCAACCTGATTTAGAACTTTTGACAAAAGTCCCGGCTTATCATCCATCTGTAGCATAAAGGTAATGGTCTTTCCTCTAGTATTCTCATAGAACGGGAAAATATCATCCCTATATTTATAAAACGAACTCCTGCTTATTTCTACCGCGTCTGTCGCTTCTTGAACAGTCATAACTCTTTCAGAATCTAAGAGTCTCTTAGCTTCCACAACTTTTAAAAGCACTTCTGGTACTGCCTTTTTCTTTACAATAAAATACTGATCTCCATTCATATGTTAAGAACCTCCTGCGGTAGTATGCAAGTTCCCGTACTTAATCTCTTATTGTATGTAAGTCAGATACAACTGTCTTTCCTAGGAAGATATACTACCATATAATTATTCATAATGCAATAACATTTTACCATGTTCGAATCAAAAATGCTATCTTTGTTACAAATGCTTGTAACAAAGGGATAAATATAAATTTTTTTGTATAAAAATTAACCCATTGATTAAAATGACAAGCGCATCTCTTTCAATGGGTCGTATAATTATATGCTATAGTACCTTAGATAGGAATTCAATAAGTCTAGGGTGCTGCGGATTTTCAAAAAACTTATCCGGGGTATTCTGCTCCACTATTTTTCCTTCATCCATGAAAAGAATTCTTGTTCCCACTTTTTGTGCAAATCTCATTTCATGGGTAACAACCACCATGGTCATTCCTTCATCGGCAAGTTCTGCCATTAAATCCAATACTTCACCAACCATCTCTGGGTCTAACGCAGAGGTTGGCTCATCAAACAACATAACATCCGGGTTCATAGCTAAGGCACGTACAATTGCGATACGCTGCTTTTGCCCGCCAGATAGCTGTTTTGGATATGCATCAGCTTTCTCAACTAAACCAATTCGCTTTAATAGTTCGATTGCCTTTTCTTCTGCCTGCTTTTTATCCATAAGTTTTAGAGTAACTGGCGCTAATGTTATATTTTCCAGAACAGAGAGATGAGGAAAAAGATTAAACTGTTGAAAAACCATTCCCATCTTACATCTGATCTTATCTATTTCTGCATTCTTATCTGTAATTTCAGTTCCTTCAAACCAGATTTGTCCTTCTGTAGGAATCTCTAATAAATTAAGGCAGCGAAGGAAGGTGGATTTACCTGATCCTGAAGGTCCAATAACAACAACCTTTTCTCCTTTTTGTATTGTTTCATCAATACCATTAAGAACAACATGATCGCCAAATGCTTTATACAAATTCTTAGTGGTTATCACTTTTTGCCAGCCTCCTTTCAAATAACGCTAATAATTTTGTTAATCCAAGAACCATAATTAAGTAGATTGCTGCAGCTACATAATATGGAGGAAGTATATCCCAGGTACCAGCACCAATGTATTGGGCAGATTTCAAAATATCTGTTACAGCAATTGCACCCGCTACCGAGGTTTCTTTAATAAGTACAATAAACTCATTTCCGAGTGCTGGCAAAATGTTTCTTATCGCCTGTGGCATTATAATTAGTCTCATTACCTTTAAATGACTAAGTCCAAGAGTACGGCCTGCTTCCATCTGTCCGCGGTCAATGGATTCAATACCTGCTCTAATTATTTCAGCAACATAAGCTCCCGAGTTAATACCAAAACACAGAGCAGCAACAAGAATTTCATTTGTATATCTTGAGGTGAATATTAAGTTATAAATAATAAGCAGCTGCAGCATTACCGGTGTTCCCCTGATAATGGTAATGTAAGTATTACAAATAAATAAAACCAGTCGTTTTAAGAACTTAACCTTAAAATTCACCGCTGAAAATTTCGCTACAGCTACAATGATACCAATTCCAATACCAAGCAGAATAGCTAAAAACGATATCATAATCGTGTTTTTTGCACCTTCTAAATATGCCAAGTAGCGTTGTTGTGGTACTACGGCATTGTATATAGATTGAAAAAAGTCACTAAATGCCTGAATAATATTACTCAATTTAATTCCTCCTGATTATAAGAACTTATACCTTCTTTATGTATAGCTAGATTAATTATTATTATAAATGAATATTTACTCAAATTACAACTAGCATATTTTTCAAAATTACATTTTTTTAACAGCTCAGCCATTCAAGTTTGTAACACAATATAATGGAGAAAGCTTGAATTCGTATGCATAAGTCTGATCTGTTACCTGTTTATCATTCTAACTTTATATCTGATTTTCATTATTAAACATAAAGATAGAGGCTGTCATTGTAGCCAACAGCCTCCAATTATTCTTTCTTATTTGCTAAAAATATTAATCAATATTTAAATGATTCTTACTAAACTCTTCAATCTTTCCGCTATCCTTTAAGTCCTGAAGAACTTTATTTATTTCATCTAATAACTCCTTATTACCTTCGTCTACAGCAAGTGCATATTTATCAGTAAATAATATTCCATCCATAATCTCTAATTCCGGATTACTAGCTACCAATTTCTGTGCAGGTAATTCATCCATAATAATACAATCAATCTTGCTAAGTTTTAAATCCTCTGCTGCCTGTGCAAATTTTGTATAGCGTTTTACTTCTTTATAAGCAACATTATCTTCTACAAACCAATCTGCTGTATTACCTTGCTGTACACCAATTATCTTATCTGCTAAGCCTTCTGCATCAACGGTTGCAACTACTGGATTATTCTTGTTGATAACTATAACTTCGTTTGCCTCTGCATATTCAATGGAAAAATCCATAAGTTTATCACGCTCTTCGGTTATTGATAAACCAGCAGCTACCAAGTCCACAGTACCATTTTGCACTGCCAGTAAAGCTCCATCAAAGTCCATATTCTTAACTTCCAGTTCCTTACCCATCTCATCAGCAATTGCCTGTACGATGTCTATATCAATACCAACCACTTTAGTACCTTCCGTATATTCGTAAGGAGGAAATCCAGCTTCTGTACCTACGATTAAAACATCCTTTTTCTTGCAACCAGCAAGCATTACCGTAACTAAAATAGCTATAGTTACAATACTTAGCATTCTCTTTTTCATATCTTTATTCTCCTCTTATTCACGGAGGTTTCCCTCCAATTATAATAAATAGATTCCACAAAAGTAATCTATTATCTATTACCCCTTTTTAATGAGTTCCTTCATTTTAAGCTGCTCCTCTTCTGTCAGGATTCCATCATGGTTCATAATAATAACCAAACGTTCCTGATGATTAGTAACAGCTTTCATATAGGAAGTATCTTTTCCCTCAAAAATCATAGGTACTTCAAAGATCTGATCCTGTTCAAACTGAACAATTTCTTTCATCTGATCTACTTCATAAGCAGTGGGTATACCATTGGAGGTTGTAAGAATAAAACGAGAATCCAGACCCGTTTCCACTTCTTCCATACCAAATTTTCTTCGAAGACTATAGACAGGAATTACTTCTCCTCTAAGTCTAATAATTCCTTTGATATTCTTTGGAAGAGCTGCTACAGGCTCTACAGGAACTACCTTCTCAATAATATTTACATCCATAATATCAAAACCATACTCTTCATCTCCAAGCATAAAAATCGCCTGTTTTGTTCTCTGCATAGTAATCCTCCTTATGGAAATATGCTATGTTATACGTTTTGTGTACTCCATTTTAAATATGCATTAATGAAGGGATCAAGGTTACCGTCCAGTACTTGAATGGCATTGCCAATCTCTTCATTTGTTCTATGATCTTTTACTAAGGTATAAGGCTGCATGACATAAGATCTAATCTGATTTCCCCATGCAATATCTTTTATTTCACCGCGGATACCGGAGATCTTCTCCAAATTTTCTTGCTGTTTTAATAAATACAGCTTAGCCTTCAGCATCTTCATTGCCTTGTCTTTATTCTGCAACTGTGATCGTTCATTCTGACATTGAACCACAATGTTAGTCGGGATATGTGTGATACGAATCGCGGACGAAGTCTTATTAACGTGCTGACCACCAGCTCCGCTGGAACGATACGTATCAACCCTTAAGTCTTCTTCATTAATCTCAATTCCCATATCCTCTTCAATATCCGGCATTACATCGCAGGAAACAAAGGACGTTTGTCGTTTACCAGCTGCATTGAATGGTGAAATTCGAACCAGTCGATGAACACCTCGCTCGGATTTCAAATAACCATATGCGTTCATACCATTAATCTGTAATGTTACTGATTTAAGACCTGCTTCTTCACCATCCAGAAAGTCTATCATTTCTGTAGTGAAGCCTTTCTTGTCTGCCCACCGCTGATACATTCGGCAAAGCATACTTGCCCAGTCACAACTTTCCGTTCCGCCTGCACCTGCGTGAAGTGTAAGTATTGCGTTATACTTATCATATTCACCGGACAATAAAGTTCGAAGCCTTAATTGATCCAGATCCTGAATGAAAATGTCCATAGCTTCTTCTATTTCTGGAATCAAACTTTCGTCATTTTCTTCATAACCCATCTGAATTAAAGTCTGAACATCTTCAAATCTAACTGTTAAATGGTGGTACTCATCTATTGTATCTTTTAAATTCTTAAGCTCTTTCATGAACCCTTGTGCTTTGTCGGCATTATCCCAAAAGCCGGGTTCCTCCATGGTCTGCTCTATTTCTTTGACTCTGTCACTCTTCTTAGCGAGGTCAAAGTGAATCCCCCACTTCAGACAATGGTTTCTCATAAGTTGATAATGTGTACTTGTATTGATCTAGTTCAACCACGTAATCACCTCTTTTTTTGTATTATACATTATCGTTTATAAAAATTCAATAATATTTGAATATAAATTCATAAAAATTTATACTTAAGCATTCTTGCCATGACAATGCTTGTATTTTCTGCCGCTGCCACAAGGACACAGATCATTAGGCTGAACTTTTTTACTTGCTCTTTTTACTGGAGCATTTGCAACACTATCATCCCTATTCGTACCGGTAACCTTAGCAACTTGTTCTCTTTCCACTCTCTGTTCGATACGAACATGCATTAACGCTTTAATGGTATCTTCACGTATTGCACCAATCATTTCATCAAACATATCAAAGCCCTGGAATTTATATTCAACAATAGGTTGGCGTTGACCATAGGCCTGAAGACCAATTCCTTGACGTAACTGATCCATATCATCAATATGATCCATCCACTTACGGTCAATTACTTTTAGTAAGATAACACGCTCTATTTCTCTTATTTGTTCCACTTCTGGGAATTGAAGCTCTTTTTCTTCATAAAGCTTAACGGCGTCTTCTTTCAGTAACTGAATAAGGTCATTTTTCTTCATACCTCTAAGCTGTTCTTTAGCAAACTGAATATCTGCAAGCGGAACAATTGGAAGCAGCTTCTCCTTTAATTCGGTGAAATCCCATGCTTCCGGACTTTCATCTTCACTTATGCTGGTATTAACACTTTCCTCAACGGTATCTGTAACCATACGATAAATGGTATCACGCATGCTTTCTCCATTAAGTACTCTTTTACGTTCTGCATAAATAATCTCACGCTGCTCATTATTAACCTGATCATACTCTAACAAGTTCTTTCTGATACCGTAGTTGTTATTCTCAATTCTCTTCTGGGCTCTCTCAATTGCATTGGATAACATCTTATGCTCAATCTGTTCTCCTTCCGGCATGCCGAGAGAATTGAACATTCCTACCAGACGTTCCGAACCGAACAAACGCATTAAATCATCTTCCAACGAAATAAAGAATCTGGATTCACCCGGGTCACCCTGACGTCCGGCACGACCTCTTAACTGATTATCAATACGTCTTGATTCATGCCTTTCTGTACCAATAATCTTTAAACCGCCAACTTCTTTTACACCTTCGCCAAGCTTAATATCTGTACCACGACCAGCCATATTGGTCGCAATGGTAACTGCACCATACTGACCTGCATCCGCTACAATTTCAGCTTCCATCTCATGAAATTTTGCATTCAGTACCTTGTGAACAATATTACGCTTCTTTAAAATATCACTGATCTCTTCCGAAGCTTCAATTGTAATCGTACCTACAAGAACCGGTTGTCCCTTTTGATGGGATTCTATAATTTCTTCGATAATTGCACGAAGTTTTTCTTTTTTTGTTTTATAAACTGCATCCTGATGATCAATACGTGCAACTGGAAGGTTGGTCGGTACCTCGATAACGTCCATACCATAGATTTCTCTAAATTCTTTTTCCTCAGTCAGGGCTGTACCTGTCATACCGCTCTTTTTCTTATACTTGTTGAAGAAGTTCTGGAAGGTAATCGTTGCAAGTGTTTTACTTTCTCGTTTTACCTTAACATTTTCCTTTGCCTCAATCGCCTGATGAAGACCATCACTGTATCGTCTGCCTGGCATGATACGTCCGGTGAACTCGTCTACGATTAAAACCTCATCATCTTTTACTACATAATCCTGGTCTCTAAACATTAAATTATGAGCACGTAATGCAAGGATAATATTATGCTGAATCTCAAGGTTCTCAGGGTCCGCCAGATTTTCTAAGTTAAAGAAATGTTCTACCTTCTTAACACCATCATCTGTTAAATGAACATTCTTTTCTTTTTCATTTACGATGAAGTCACCAGTTTCTTCAATATCTTCCTTCATGAGAGCTGCCATCTTAGTAAGCTCACCACTTGCTTTACCCTTTTTCAACTGTCTTGCGAGAATATCGCATACACGATATAATTCCGTAGACTTACCACTTTGACCAGAAATAATTAAAGGTGTTCTTGCTTCATCGATTAAAACAGAGTCAACCTCATCGATGATTGCATAATGAAGCTCACGTTGTACTAATTGTTCCTTATAGATTACCATGTTATCACGCAGATAATCAAAACCAAGTTCATTGTTGGTCGCATAGGTAATGTCACAGGCATATGCTTCACGACGTTCTTCTTTCTCAAGGCTGTTTAATATTACGCCAACCTTTAAGCCAAGAAATCCATGAATCTGTCCCATCCATTCCGAGTCACGCTTCGCCAAGTAATCATTAACGGTTACAACATGTACACCCTTTCCTTCCAGTGCATTAAGATAAGCCGGAAAGGTAGAGGTTAATGTCTTTCCTTCACCAGTACGCATTTCTGTAATACGACCCTGATGAAGAACTACACCACCGATTAATTGCACACGGTATGCTCTCTGTCCAATTGCTCTCTTCGCAGCTTCTCTTACAGTCGCATATGCCTCTACTAGTAAATCATCTAAGGTTTCTCCGTTTTTAAATCTGTTTTTAAATTCTGTTGTCTTAGCTTTTAAGGCTTCGTCTGACAGCTTACTATATTCAGGCTCCAAGGCTTCAATCTTATCTACAATCGGTAAAATTCTCTTCACCTCACGCTCACTGTGAGTACCAAAAACTTTTTCCATTATTCCCATACTATATTCACTCCTGTACTATAACAGATTCGATCAGAAATCGTTCACATATTATTGTAACATTACATTTCCTAGTATTCAACTTAATTTTATTTATACACCATTTTAAGGTAGATTATGTAAGTCAAAGACGAAATAATCACCTGATTGCTTTTCATAAGCAAAGCTTGCTCACTTTTTGCTACGCTTATCCATAGAAAAATGTCTGGGTCTACATGCAAGCATGCGACCCAGACATTATTCTATGGATTAATCCGTTTAAACGTTAATATTCCGGCTCTATGAGTCCGTAGGTGTTGCCTTTTCTCTTGTAGACAACATTTACTTCATCTGTGTGGGCATTACGGAATACAAAAAAGTTATGTCCTAGTAATTCCATCTGAACACATGCCTCTTCCGCATCCATCGGCTTTATAGCGAATTTCTTTGTCTTTACAATTTTTATTGCATCATCTTCATAATAATCATCTTCCATAAAGGCCTGATTAAAGTTAGTGGATGCCTGTTTGTGATCAATCAACTTATTCTTGTATTTTCTCAACTGAC
Organism: Mobilitalea sp.; assembly: GCA_047606065.1. Taxonomy (GTDB): domain Bacteria; phylum Bacillota; class Clostridia; order Lachnospirales; family Lachnospiraceae; genus Mobilitalea. The sequence goes on along the minus strand of JASGEU010000110.1, from coordinate 10,439 downwards.
GTTCAATAATCTCTTCCACTAAATCGACGGATACATACATATCACTGCTAACTTGCTCTGCTCTAATAATATTCCCTTTTACAGGAATCGTTACTTCTATTTTTTGTCTTTCTTTTTCGACACTAAGTGTAACATGAATTTCAGTGTCAGGAGTAAAATATCTTTCGAGCTTTCCTATCTTTTCGTATACGGCTGTTTTTAAGCCCTCTGTTACATCAATATTCTTACCGCTAATAATATAACGCATAATGCCCAACTCCTTTTTGTCCAACTTATTAGCATTAATAATACTATGCTAAGTTCATTATATCATATTCGCAAGCTCATATGATATCGATGCTTCATATCGATGATACACACTCACTACGCTCAGTGCTGATATAATGTCTATTAATATTATAGCATACGGTTTGTGAAGTGACAAGCTCCTTGTTTTCACGAATTAGCTTGTCCATTTATTTATTCTTATATTACATGTTTCTTTTTGATGTTACAAATACTTACATTATTTTCTTGTTAGTTTTGCTTTTTTGATATTTTTCATTGCATTTTACTTAAATTCGGCAAGGTTTTTAATATTATCCGACAATTCATTAGTCAAGCAAAAAACTTGCCTATTTTTACATTTTTAAACGATTTATCAAAATTTACAAAACGCATTTTCGATATTGACATTAAAAATGTCGTGCGACAAGAGTAGTTTATCAATGTGGATAATGTGGATAAAACCGTGTATAACTTTCTTTTATGATAAAATAAGGCTTCTTTCCTGTGGATAACTTTTTGTTCATTTGTAAATAATATCCTCTAAATCCCCATTTTTTGCCATTTAGTATTTCCCCTTTGTGCAGATTGTACAGCCTTCTGTTTGTCAATAGGTCTTTATGATAAATTTTATAAGCTCTGTTAATAGTAAATAGTAACTCAAATTTAATCAATTTAACATCTATTATAACCTTTCCTATTGTATTCAGTACATAATTATGTCCAGAACCATTTTCTATCGTAGATTATTCTGAACAATCCAAGTTGTTTGTGGATAATTTTGCAGAAAATCCTCCCTATACAAATGTCACTACCACCATAATAAAAAGCAGATTATCAATTCTTTCGACGATAATCTGCTTCTTATTATGTTATCACTTCCTCATATATGTTCAGGATAACTTTAATATTCTTTCATAGTGATCAACTTTATCCGCCAGAAAAGGGGCAAGCCCAATAAACTCAGCTCCATAGACTAAAGTATCATCCTCTGCTACTGCAACTCTTACAATCTTAATAACCACATAAAAGAAATCTTTGTTTTCAAGATTTATTCTGCCTCTAAAATAATATCCCAAAGGAAGACTTGCTTGGCTAAGAAACCCTATACCACTTCTGGATATATCAAATACTGTTATCGATGCATTTAGATTGTTAATCACAACATTATCCTGTTTAAAAACCTCATCCACTTCCAGATGAAGATCTATAGGTAATCTTCTGTATCTTCTGCGCTCCATCACATTGCTTTCTTGCATAGGACCCTCCTTAAAGGTCAAGTCAACATTCATCTATATATTTATTTTACCACATCCAACAAGTAAAGCAAACTAAATTTTGTATTACACTATTTGATACACTATATAATAATTTATATTATCAACAACAAAACAGGCCTTCGCATTTACGAAGACCCGCATATGTATTAATTTATAATTCTTCTAACACACTTAATATCTCTATACTTATAATTGGATGTAATAATACCCTGTCTGGAGTTTGCTGCATGAACTATCATCCCATTGCCAATATACATTGCAACATGGTTAACTGTTCCTCTGCTGTTGGCATAAAAAATTAAATCTCCAGGCTTAATATCACTTACACTTACACTCTTACCTGCTGAAACTGCCTGATCTCTTGAAACTCTTGGGATTCTATATCCAAAATCTTCATAAATGGCTTGTGTAAATCCGGAACAATCCGCTCCTTTGGTTAAGCTTTCGCCACCCCAAACATAACGATTACCCACAAATTTCAATGCATAAGCTACAACTTCACTGCGAAGCTCTGAAGCTGAAGACGAATCTGTTGAAGGTGCTGTCTCCTCATCATCCTTACTATTATTTGAAGAACTATTGGATGAATTGCCAGAAGAATTACTGGAAGCATTATGTGCTTCTTCTGCTTTCTGTTGTGCTGCCTGCTCTGCCTTCAAACGATCCGCTTCCTCACGCTCTGCTTTTTCCTCAGCTAGTTTTTGCTTACGTTCTGCTTCTGCACGTTCCGCTTCTGCTTCTTCTGCTTTAATTCTATTCTCTTCTTCAATTGAAATCGCATATTTAAATTCAATGGTTATATCAACATAATCTTTACTTACAAAACCCGTAAACTCCTCGCCAGTATCATCATCATTACCTAATAAGATTTCAACCCATTCATCATGTTCCTTAATAACAACATAGGTTTCGCCTTTTGGTATCATGGTAAGTTTTCTAGCTTCAGTACTTGGCTCCTCACGTACAAATAATGTTGTTGTAGTTACTGTTGCATACTTGGTGGCATATTCATCAAACATGGATTCTGCCGCTTCACCAATTGCAAGATATGTAGAATCAATATAGCCCTTAACTTCACCTGATTCTATCTTAACCCAGCCATTATCCAATTTTTCTAATATATTAGTAGCATTCCCTCTATATAACTTACCTACCACTTCACTATCCGTTGAAGGTTCTTTTCTTATGTTTACGTAATCATTTGCCTTTGATACACCAAGGTTAGCATATGGTGACTCTGGCTTTAAACTTAAAATCTCTATGGTTGCTTTATATGCATCCTTTACATTATCTGGCGTACTCGTCTCTAATAATGCAGCAACTCCTGCAATACCTTCTTCTGTAGCATTCTGAGTTTGTGCATGTGCATTCATTGCCGGAATGGATAACAACAATGCTGATGACGCAGCAAAAACTACAGCCTTAAGAACCAGTTTCCCTCTCATCTATTTATCCTCCAAAGTATAGCAAGTGATTAATTCACTATTGTCCTGTGTCGCTTAGAGGTCAATCCCCTTATCCGTGTCAAATGTTACAAACTTATTACACTTAATGTCGTTATTATAACAAATACGACACTATGTGTCAATGTAAACATACTAAGACTGTAGAATTATTTGTTCTGTTGTCCCCTAATTTCAATGGCTAGGGGAATTTACATTATGATAGGTGATTCAGATACTTTTCTACTGCTGTAATCGCGTTTGCACCATCGGAAGCTGCCGTTATAATCTGTCTTAAATCCTTTGTTCTTACATCTCCAGCTGCATAAATTCCTGGAATATTCGTTTCGCAGTTCTCTCCAGCTAAAATGTAGCCAGCTCCATCTACTGCTACCACTTTCTTATACGCTTCAGAATTAGGCAAATATCCTACCGCTATGAAAACGCCAGCCACATCGTAGGTTGTCACTTCTTCTGTCTTAAGATTTTTCACAACCATTCGTTCAACCTTATCTTCGCCTTCAATTGCTTCTACCACACTGTCCCATAGAATTGTTACATTTTCTAATTCGAGTAATTTAGAGGTAATACTTTTCGCCGCTCTAAACTGATCTCTTCTGTGGACAACATATACCTGCTTACAGATACGTGCAAGAAAAATTGCATCCTCTATTGCAACATCTCCGCCGCCAACCACGGTTACAGTTTTATTCTTAAAAAAAGCACCGTCACAAGTAGCGCAGTAAGATACTCCCATACCAGACAGCTTTGTTTCACCAGGTACGCCCAGATGACGCGGCTCTCCTCCTGTCGCAATTACCACACTTTTTGACTCATATTTTGAACCATCATCCAAGGTAATAACCTTAATCTCACCCTCTAAGGAAAAGTCACTTACCTCCCCCGTTACAAAGTCAGCTCCAAATTTATCTGCATGTTCACGAAGTTTTAAACTCAGCTCAAAACCACCTATTCCGGGGATTCCCGGATAATTATCCACTTCATAGGTGTTAATAATCTGTCCACCGCTAATACTAGCCTTCTCAATTACAAGAAGGTTTAATTCCGCTCTTTTTGCATAAATTGCAGCGGATAAACCTGCGGGACCAGAACCAATTACAATAATATCATATAACATAACTAACATCCTCCTTTTAATACTATGGTTTTTTATTCATCTAACATCTCTTGCTTCCTATAAGCTCCTATGCTATAATCTAGCTAGATAATTCGTTATCATCATTATTACTTATTGTAGCTATAATATTCATTTTAATGAGAAAGGACTCTTTATGACAATTGCTTCTTTACCAATGCCATCTGTGTCTGGTCAAACTGCAATACACCCTGTGATTGATATGGCTATTCTTTCAAAAAGTCTTGAAAATGCAGCAGTAAGTGGACAGAGTATGATTAAAATGATGGAACAGTCCGTAACACCAAACCTTGGTTCTAATATCGATATAAACGTTTAAATATCTTGATATAATTTAAGAATATGACAATGGAATACCCACTGTCATATTCTTATTTTTTGTGTTAACAACAAAAGCTATCTTATTATCCGAATAAAGCATCCTGTTGTATAAAATCTTTATATAAAACAATTATTTATCGTATTTTCTATTCATTATCAAGCTTTCTAACAATAGCACTAAGCCAAGTTATCCCACTGTACTCTCTAGTATCTTCGTATTTTAGGATTTCAATTAATTCAAGATTAGGAAAGCGCCCAATTAATTCTTTCAGTTCTTTTGCCCTATAATCCTTATAAAAACGTCCGTCTCGCTCACCTTCAAAATCATTATAGTGAAAGGACATATATAGGATGCCATCTGGCTTTAAACTCTTAACTACCTTAAATAATATATTTTCTATTTGACTGCTTGGCACATGCACTAAGGATTCGCACGCCCAGATGCCATCAAATACATTATTAAAATCCATCTTTTCAAAGGTCAGGTGCAATACATCCTGCCCAATATGTATGCTGGCTAACTCACACATTTCCTCAGAAGCATCCATCGCAGTAACATCAAAGCCACATGATATAAAATAAGCACTATCCCGTCCGGAACCGCAACCAAGATCTAAAACACTGCCTCCTTCCGGCAGTAACTCGGTAAAACGCTCCCATTCTTCCTGCATATCAATATCAACTGTTTGCTCAAAATACTCAGTAGCATTCTGATTATAATACTCTATCGAGTCCAATGAAATATCCCTCCTCTTTCAAACAAGCCTATTATAACAAATATATGTTTAGAATACCAGCATTTTTACGAAATACTTAAAATGTCATTTCTGGCATAAACCGCTTAAATAATACTATTAAAATTATACGAATAATGATATACTTTCCATGGGAAACACAATAGAAAGGCGTAATATTATGTATAGTTTTGATAGCAGAGTACGATATAGTGAATTAAATCATAAAACAGAAGCTCTTTCTTGCAGCTCAATTATAAATTACTTTCAAGATTGCAGCACCTTTCAATCAGAGGATTTAAACCGAGGATTAACCTACCTTCAATCAAGTCATCGTGTCTGGCTATTAAATGCCTGGCATCTTAAAATATTGCAGCCAGCTGTACTTGGACAAGCAATCACGCTTGGCACCTGGCCGCATGCGTTTGAAGGCGCTTATGGTTATCGTAATTTTATTATGGAGACTCCCGAAAAGGAAGTATTAGCTGTTGCAGACTCTATATGGATATATGTTGATACCCAAACAGGGAGACCCACCCGAATTCCAAAGGATTATGCAGTAACCTCAGGCTATGGAATGTCTGCACGTTATCCTATGGAATCTATGATTCGCAAAATAGAAATGCCTGCTGATTATAAGGAATACCCCGTAATTGAGGTAAAAAGGTCCAATATCGATTCGTATAACCATGTGAATAATGGGCAATACATTAAAATAGCAGAGGAATATCTTCCAGCAAATTATATTGTCACTTCCCTGCGTGTTGAATACCGGGCTCAAGCAGTTGAGGGCGACCTTCTAATTCCCTTAGTAACCAGTGAAAACGATATAATTACCATAACTCTCACCAATTCAGCATATCAACCCTATGCACTTGTTGAGTTTAGTGGTAATTTAAAGATTTAATTCAACAAAACAACACAGCAACAATTTATATAAAAAACGAAAGGAAATAACTATGATAGAATTAGGCAAATACCAAACCCTTGAGGTTGCCAAAAAGACTGATTTTGGGTTTTATTTAGCAGAATCAGGAGGCGATAAGTCTCATACTATACTTCTTCCTATAAAAGAAGCCCCTGAAGGCACTGTAGTGGGTGATAAGATTGAAGTCTTTTTGTATAAGGATTCAGAAGACCGTGAGATTGCTACTACCGCTAAAGTACCAGTTACCATTGGCAGCCTAGCCGTATTAAAGGTAAAGGAAGTAAGTAAGATCGGTGCATTTCTTGATTGGGGATTAATGAAGGATCTCCTGCTGCCCTATAAAGAACAGACCGCAAAGGTGGAAGAAGGTAATAATGTTTTAATCACCTTATATCTTGATAAAAGTCATCGTTTGTGTGCAACTATGAAAGTGTATGATTTACTTGATACGAATTCTGATTACAAAAAAGATGACTTAGTTACTGGCATTGTATATGAGACCATCGACTCTTTTGGAATGTTCGTCGCAGTTGACAATAAATATTCTGCTATGATTCCAAAAAACGAATTGTTCCCATCTATTAAGATTGGCGACATCGTAAAGGCTCGTGTTTTAAGTGTGCGTGAAGACGGAAAGCTGAACCTTAGCCTTCGAGAGAAATCCTATTTACAAATGGATGCTGATTCTGAATTAATTTTAACAAAATTAAAAGCAGCGAATGGCTCTTTACCCTTCAATGATGCTTCAAACCCAGAGGCTTTAAAAGCTGAATTTAGAATGAGTAAAAATGCATTTAAACGTGCCATAGGCAAATTATATAAAGCAGGTACTATTACGATAACCGATGATGGAATTCGGTTAACATAACACTACCTGCTTAAGTTCCTCTATTTCACAATTATTGCAAATCTCTTTTATTGCCATTCTTATCTAAGTATTGCATCTTTGGAGCCTCTTTTACCTGGTTCACTTTTTGAGCGGGCGGTGCTTCGGTTGGATATAAGTTGGTTAAGCCTTTTGCCAATTTATCTTTACAAGCTTTACAAAACCGTCCCGTTTTAATTGTAATACCACAACCTTCACATTCTAAGCCAATCATAGAATCTTCAGCAAAGGACAATCTCTCTTCTCTAATCCATTGCTTAATCTGTGTTATACTAACTTCCATTTCCTCTGCAACCTCTTGCATTCCTACACGAGGATGATCGTAAACATACTCTTTCACTTGTTCAAACTTTGTATCCAGAGCGGCTGTACACGAAGCGCACAAAGGTGGTCCAGAAATATGGTTGTATAACCTGCCGCATCCTCTGCAATTTCTTACTTCCATGGTATCTCCCTCCTAAAAGCCTTTTCCTATGCATAGCACCATAAAATAAACTTCCTTAATTCCATTTTCTTTCAGTACATTTGTACATGCTTCCATGGTACTGCCTGTTGTATAGATATCATCAACGAGTAACACCCTAGATAAATCACTGCGAAATACACTTTTTGTTTCTTTGTTATATTGAAATGCCTCCATTAGATTATGCAAGCGCTCCACATCATTTAAGGTTTTCTGCGGCACTGTCTTCTTTGTACGAATTAACAAATCATTCAGCACAGGAATATCTAATTCCTCCCCTATTCCTTTTGCCAAAAGAGTGGCTTGATTATATCCTCTCTCCCTGTATTTCGTTCGATGAAGTGGTACCGGAACAATTCCATCCAAATTAAGTTTAACTAATTGCTTCTTATAATGAGTAATAATTTCCTCTGTATAAAAGGCTGCATACTCTTTCTTACTTTTATATTTAAAAGCAGAAATAGATTGCATCATCATTTTATTATATACCCATACAGCATATCCCCTATTGAAATGAAAGTCTTTGGATTCGCAATCACTGCAATATTCTTTTTCTTCTACTTCCAGCGGTTTACTGCATTTTAAACATCTGGGTTCTTGAATATAAGGTAACCTTCCCTTACAATTCGGGCATACTCTATTCCCTTTTGGTGTTGCAATTTCCATACAGACAGGACAGCGAACCGGATATATAATATCAAGGATTGTTTGAAACAATGTTTACTCCTAATCTTTAAGCAAATAGTTTCTCTGGATAATCACCGCGATCAATCAAGGCTCTGATTGAGTTAACAACAACTTCTTTATCTTCTTTATAGGTAACTCCAAACCAACGGTCAGTCGATTTAAGAACAGCTACTTCTACTTTATTCTCTTTCACTAAATTACCTACCACAGTTGGAAGCAAATATTCCTTCTTTAATTCATTGTCTCCTAAGTTAGATAAAAACTCCGTAAATCCAATCTTTAAGTAATCAAATAGACTAGGTTTAAATCCCCACATATTCATGGACACAATGCTTTCCAAATCAATTGTAATTACTTCACCAACATCATTCTTAGCTTCTGCATGGTCACCCACCGGAACTATTCCAGAGGTCTCAACAATATTAACAAGTACATTTCTATCATTTGCTTCACAAACACCTCTGGTAACCGCACCGTTCTCACTTAAGGTATTTCCTAAAACAAACCCAGCCATGCAATATTCATTTTCTGGAGACCCTTGTTTATTTAAGAAGTCATATACAATTTTAAATGCCTGTTTACCATAATAATCATCCGCATTAATTACTGCAAAGGGTTCCTTCACTACATCCTTACAGCATAAAACCGCCTGTCCGGTTCCCCAGGGTTTTGTTCTATCTTCCGGTTTGGAAAAGCCTTCCGGCAACCCATCCAACTCCTGAAAAACATATTCAACTTTAATAAGTTTCTCTATACGATTACCTATGATTTCTTTGAAATCTTTCTCTAAATCTTTACGAATAATAAATACAACTTTGTCAAATCCAGCTTCCATTGCATCATAAATGGAATAATCCATTATAATTTCTCCACTTGGTCCAACTGGTTCCAACTGTTTAATACCTCCAAAACGACTACCCATTCCTGCTGCCATAATTACTAATGTTGTATTTGCCACTGTTATTTCCTCCATAAATAATATATAGTTATAACTTATTATATCCAATATAATATTTTATCTGCAGTTATTATTTGCTCTCATTATATCTTATTTTCCATAAAAATGCACTAGATTATTGTAACTATTATTTTACTCGTAATTCTCTGATACGATCACATAATCCGGAATACCTGCTCTGTTCACTTTTATTATCAATCATAAAATTAAGCATATGATCACTTCCTACAATTGTAACACAGCTTTTTGCTCTGGTTACAGCTGTATATAACAGATTACGGTTGAAGAGAATTCTCGGTCCATCCAGTATGGGTAATATAACTGCCGGATATTCACTTCCCTGAGATTTATGAATGGTAATTGCATAGGCAAGCTCCAACTCGTCCAATTGGCTAAAACTATAGTCCACTAAACGATTGTCATCAAACTCCACAAGTAAGTGCTCCGAGAACAGGTTAATCTCTTTGATAATTCCCGCATCACCATTAAAAACTCCCATACCATTCTGGGTGACAACTCCATAACTACTCTTAATTTCCCACGGCACCTGATAATTATTCTTAATCTGCATAACCTTATCACCTTCACGAAATATCATTTCATGATATTCCTTTTCTCTTTTCTCTTTTGAAGGTGGATTAAGTGCCTGCTGAAGAACTTGATTTAGTCGTTCTACTCCAAGCTCACCCTTTCGCATCGGTGTTAAGACCTGTATGTCATAGGGGGTTGCCTTTACATACCCAGGAAGTTTATTTTTAATAAGATTAATGGTAACTGCCGCAATTATATTTGCCTCACCTCTTTTAAGGAAGAAGAAATCCTTACTTTTATTATTAAGCTCCACATGCTCACCGTCATTAATCTTATGCGCATTTACTATAATATCGCTGTCCGCTGCCTGACGAAAAATCTTATTAAGTTTAACAACGTTAAAACTATGAGAATTAATTACATCCTTTAACACATTCCCTGGTCCAACACTGGGCAGCTGATTTACATCACCAACAATAATCAACCTGGTACCAACTGCCACAGCCTTAAGAAGAGCATGCATTAAGCTAATATCTACCATCGACATTTCATCGATAATCAGTACGTCTGTTTCTAATGGATTAAGTTCATTTCTTTCAAAATTAAACTTATTCTCCTGACTATCACTCATTTTGGAAAGTTCTAATAACCGATGAATTGTTCTTGCTTCATAACCGGTGGTCTCGGTCATTCTTTTTGCCGCTCTTCCAGTTGGAGCAGCTAACAGTAACTCCATCCCCTCTGACTCAAAAAATCGAATAATTGTATTAATCGTGGTAGTTTTGCCTG
>JASGEU010000109.1:0-62196 GCA_047606065.1 Mobilitalea sp. | reverse complement strand
GTAGAAATTTGCACCACCTTGTCCTTACCATATTTGCGAGTAACATAATCAATGACTTCCTGCCTGCGTTCATAGCAAAAGTCAATATCAATATCCGGCATGGAGATACGTTCCGGATTAAGAAAACGCTCAAACAGCAAACTATATTTAATTGGATCTATATCAGTAATTTCCAGAGCATAGGATACGATGGACCCCGCGGCACTTCCTCTGCCTGGACCAACCATAATCTCATGATCCTTTGCATATTTGATAAAATCCCATACGATCAGGAAGTAATCGACAAAGCCCATACTCCCAATAGTTTCAAGTTCGTAATCCATTCTGTCCCATAATTCCTGGGGTACGTCTCCATATCTTTTAACCATGCCTTCCCTGCATACCTTTTTCAGGTAATCAAAGGCCTGGTATCCCTCTGGCACCGGATACACCGGTAATTTATATTCACCAAAAGTAATGGTCACATTACAACGTTTTGCAATTTCATGGGTATTGGTTAAAGCTTCTTTCGCATAAGGAAATAGCTCCAGCATTTCCTCGGGGGACTTCATGTAGAACTGTCCACCCTCATATTTCATCCTGTTTTCGTCATTTACTTTCTTCTGGGTTTGAATACAAAGAAGAATATCGTGTGGGTCAGCATCCTCTGCATAGGTATAGTGTACATCATTGGTAGCAACCAACGGAATACCCGTTTCCTGTGACAGACGCAATAAGCCTTGATTTACAGCCTTCTGCTCTTCCATTCCATGATCCTGCAATTCCAGAAAGAAGTTATTTTCACCAAATACGCTTTGAAGCCTAAGTGCTGCTTCTTTTGCCTCTTGATAAAATCCTCGGCGCAGATTGCTGGATACTTCACCTGCCAGACAGGCACTAAGTGCAATAATTCCCTCATGGTACTTCTCTAATACCTCATAATCAATTCTTGGTTTATAATAAAAGCCTTCTAAAAACCCTCTGGAAACAATCTTCATCAGGTTTTGGTAGCCTGTATTATTCTCTGCCAGCAAAACAAGATGATGATATCGTTCCTCATTATGTCCTAATTCACGGTCAAATCTTGAATTCGGTGCAACATATACTTCACAGCCAATTACTGGCTTAACCCCCTCAGCGAGACATGCCTTATAAAAATCAATAACTCCATACATTACACCGTGATCAGTAATTGCAATGCTGTCCATTCCAAGTTCTTTCGCCTGGTGAACCATTTCTTTAATCTTACCGGAGCCATCAAGCAAACTATATTCTGTATGTAAATGTAAATGTGTAAATTCCATAAAAACTCCTATCTGCCGCAGGAAGCGACTTTGTAACAGTCATTCTTCTATAGTAAAGTATCAATACGAATATGAGAGTTTATATGATCATCTGGACTTACCTTATCATTGAATGTCTGTCCAAAAAACTCCATCCATTCGATGCCGGTCTGCGCCATCTGATCATATAAACTCTCATATTCTTTAGTGTAGTGCGTATATGAATTAATGACACTTAAAATAATATTAGTTAATATTAAGTACATCACTTATAGACCCAGCTCAATCATAACTTTCATAAAATTATTTTAAGTCAGGTATACACGGATGTCAATGAACAAGATTAGCCTGTTTGATTATTGTTGATTAAACAGTTACCAGTTTTTCACAGGTCGTGCTGCATCTATTATCTCCTCTACGTTAAACAAATCCTTTAGTCTTTCCGGGAATTCCAGCAAAGCTTGACCATCGATCGGCCTTCTGGTCATGCGTACATAATTTTTCTTAATGTGCATCCAGGGTTCTTTATAAACTGCTAAGAAAATATCAAATCCTTTTTCCTTCAGATATTCATATTTATCGCTTTTATAAGTTCCGGTTGTTGTCTCTATATCATTACCGAAAGGAAATACATACATATTAGTTGGTCCAACGATGGCCCCCACCTCATCAAGCCATCTATCTGTATCCGACTTCAAAGTACTAAGGCTCGCTGCCTGCATATCCTTATGTCCCCAGCTATGGGACGCAAATTCCCAGCCATCCTCCTTCAGTGCTGCGACCACTTCTTTCGCTGCCTCCAAATCCTTCTCATAATTTGGAGAAGTCTTATCGTTGGTACGATACCCCAATACTCCCTCATAACCAGTTAAAGCCAGAAGTCCCTTTGCACCTCTATAGGAGAAGTCAGGATGTTCTTTAATAAACTCATTTAGGATTGGTATAATATCGAAGGATCCGGTTACTGTATTCCCGTCCTTAAGGAGCATCTCACAAGTGGGTTTCCCTTCTGAATCAAGTACTATTTTTGATGCAAACCCATCATCCAGCATATAATCATAAAAAGCAACATCATCCTCCGACAGTACAATGGGTTTCTTGCCTTCTCTTAGATATATTTCATTTTCTTCATAACTGGTCGAACCATCGGACAATGTAACCTTTTTGACCAAATCAGACATTCGAACCAAAACATAATTCTGATCATAGAGTGACTGCAGCATTTTTTTAAATTCCTGTACCGTCACCATGTACATATTATAACCTTTCGTATCACTATCGCCATCAAATGCCAAAGAGGTGTCCGCAATTAAAGTGTGGAAGAATAGATGGTTAACCTCTGTGACAGAGCCATAGACACCTCCATACAATACCAGCTTGTCCTGCTCTTTTTCCAGGTCCTCAATTTCATTAACTAGTGTTTTATATACCTGATAGCCGCCTTCATTCCCTTTATAACTTTTAATAAGGTCAATTGCTCCTTCGTAATCATAGCCAATGGTTAAAGTTCTGGCTTTTTCAATCAGGTCCTTCCGGTCTTTCATTTCTGCTTGAAGTCTATCCTGTTCTTCTTTTGCCGCTTGCTCTGCAGTCGATAGCTTCCCACTATCTTCTTTATGTATAATTTCTCTGTTCTCATCTGCAAGCTCCTGCTGTTTATCCTCCCAGTATAAATAAAAACGATAGCCCCCAAATAAGAGCACAAGTATAAAGACCTCAAGTAACAAAATAATAGTTACTTTTCTAGGCCTCTTTTGCTTTTTTATCTGTTGAGTATTTTTATTCTTCACCATTGGATACACCATATTCCCTTGCAGTTCTATTACCTTACATTCTTTACCTATTTCTATTATTATACTTTGTTTAAGTAAATTTCACAATGCTGTAGTTTCTCTGCTTTTCGAGTCAATTTTTTAAAAAGTACGAAAAATTTCATTGTATCGTTAGGTAATAAGTATTATAATCAGCTGTCATCTAGCTATACTTTAAATGTATTAAAAGAACTTGGTTCAATTCTATTAAATTACTGCAGACCCAAAGACCATGTTTTTCGTAATGGCGGGGAAGAATTTTCTTTATTATTAGCCAATTGTTCAAATACGGAAGCGCTGGCGACTGCTGAAAAAATTCGAAATCAGGTGGAACAGCGAAGCTTTGATCTGCTGACTGGAGAACAGATAAAGATTACGATTTCCATCGGTGTTGCCACTTATCCAGAGACAGTGAAGGATCTTAGAAAATTACATGAGAACGCAGACAATGCCCTTTATGAGGCGAAACGTACCGGAAGAAATAAAGTTTGTAATTGATTAAAAACGAGGGGTACAGCGTTGCTGTATCCCTCGTTTTTATGGTAGCTTAATTAATTATATAATCAATTACTTATTGGTCAAATATTTCTCAATATTCTCAAGTGCCACTTCCTCATCCGGTCCATCTGTTGTAATAGACACTGTATCTCCGGCAGAAATACCCATGCTCATCATACCCATGATGCTTTTTGCATTAACATGCTTGTCTTTAGTTGACACATGTATACTGCATTCATACTGGCTTGCCACTTGTACAAGTAATGCAATTGGTCTTGCTTCTAATCCATTTGGGATGTTAATTAAAATTTCCTTAGTTATCATGACTATTTTCCTCCTTATGCTCCCGCAATTGATCTGCTATCATGCTTAATTTCCGCAACCTGTGATTAACTCCGGATTTACCTATTGAAGGCGTAAGCATTGCACCCAATTCCTTGAGTGAAGCTTCCGGATATTCAATCCGTAGCCTTGCAATCTCCTCTAATCCGTCTGCTAGATCACTAAACCCTACATTATCTCTAATAAATATAATATCGTCAATCTGCTTCGATGCAGCAGCTACTGTCTTACTGATATTCGCAGCCTCACAGTTTACCTGTCGATTAATTGAGTTACGCATTTCCTTAAGTATTCTCACATTTTCCAAATCCATCAATGCTACATGAGCTTCCATGACATTAAGCAAATCAACAATTTGAGAACCTTCTTTAATGTAAACAACATAACTTTTCTTGCGTATCACGATCTTTGCATCAATAGAAAAGGCTTGAATCATATCTCTAATCTGTACTGCCTTATCATTTGTTGCAGAAACAATCTCCAAATGATAGGACTTTTTTGGATCACTCATAGATCCTGACGACAAAAATGCGCCACGTATATATGCTCTTTTACAACATGCATTCTGAGTAATCAACGGATCCGTTACTTCGGTCAGCACTTTCCTATTTTTCTCTGTCAGTGTCTTATCATCCTCTGATGCTTTCTCCCCAATGAAAGTTTCATCAAAGTGCAGTTTTGTTGCATGCAAAATCTTGTCCACATACTCTGGTTGATGTATCACCAAGGTATAATTGCGATTGTCATTTGCATTATTATTAGTTTTGACAGAAACATCAATATTTATATTAAATGTTTTTTTTATTAATGTAAAGTACTTTCTTGCAACAACCAAATTTTCTGTCTGCAACTTTAATTGATAGTTCGGAGCCTCTCCTACAATTCGACCTTCGCTGGAAAGAATTGCCGCCAACTCCGCTAATCTGCAATGTCTGGCATTGCTTAGTTGATGAGAAAGCTCTTCCTTTACGTCCATTGAAAATGACATAACAATCACCTACTATCCTTTTCAATATCTCTGTGTTCCAATTTTATTCCATATTCGGAACGGCTTAAACGAATAGCCAATTCATTGACCAGGGTAACTGAACGGTGTTTACCGCCTGTACAACCAATACTTACTACCAATTGGTTCTTACCCTCAACAATATAATTTGGTATAAGAAATAACAGCATATCCTCTAACTTATTCACAAACTCAAGAGCTGACTTAGATTCCATCACATAATCTCTTACTGGCTTGTCATTGCCGGTTTGCTTCTTTAGTTCCGGTATGTAAAAAGGGTTTGGTAAAAACCTTACATCAAAAACCAAATCCGAATCCACCGGAATACCATATTTAAAACCAAAGGACAAAATAGTAATAAAGAAGTTACTGAATTTCTCATCATCCAGATAGATTTTGTTAATCTGTGCTTTTAATTCACGAATCAGCAAATGACTGGTATCAATGATTACATCTGCTTTCTTACGCAGAAATTCAAGCCTTTCCTGTTCCAGAGCGATTCCCTTTTCTACCCGTCCCATACCGGATAAAGGATGGCTCCTTCTGGTTTCTTTATATCGTTTTACGAGTACTTCTGGAGAGCAATCAAGGAAAAGAACTTCATATTTTACATTTGATCGCTTAAAATCCAGCAATACATTATCCATTTCCTTCAACGCTTGTCCGCTGCGAATATCGATACCTAATGCCACTTTGGATTGATTTCCCTGGATAATTAAACGTACAAACTTCTTCACCAGCTGAATTGGAAGGTTATCTACGCAGAAATAACCTGCATCCTCCAGCATCTTTAATACGGAGCTCTTACCTGCTCCCGACATACCTGTGACGATTACGAACCTCATGTACCCCTCCATTATTTTACCTGGCGGCATCCTTCTTCAACCCGTAAATAATACTTTCTTGAACATTCTTCCCTTTTATTCTTTATAACTTAGAATAACAATATTCTTTTTAATAACATTGCCTTATATATGATTTATTATTAATTAAATTTCGCCTAAAAATTTAACTTCCGGCTCCAGCCTAACACCAAATTTCTCATCAACAATTCG
Organism: Mobilitalea sp.; assembly: GCA_047606065.1. GTDB lineage: Bacteria > Bacillota > Clostridia > Lachnospirales > Lachnospiraceae > Mobilitalea. Next base: position 56,222 of record JASGEU010000109.1, on the reverse strand, counting down.
TACAACATCCTCAATCAGGGTAAGAAAGTCTTTGGCTGTAGCATTGTCCTTATTAATCACGAAACCACAGTGCTTTTCTGAAACCGCAGCTCCGCCTACCTGATAACCACGCAACCCTGCATCACCGATCAACTTTCCTGCAAAATTACCCGGCGGTCTTTTAAAGGTGCTCCCTGCACTATATTGTTCCAGTGGCTGTTTTTCACGTCTCTGACGATTTAAATCACTCATTTTCTGTCTTATATCCTGCTGATTACCTTTGCTGAAGCTAAGATCAGCTTCAAGAAGAATATAATTTTTGGTTTGCAGAACGCTGGTACGATAGCCTAACATCAGTTCATCCAGATTAAGCTCTATAACCTGACCACCTTCATCCATCACTCTGGCACCTGTTAAGCATTGCTTCATTTCTCCGTCATAGGCACCAGCATTCATTGTTACTGCTCCTCCCAGTGTCCCAGGAATTCCAGAAGCAAATTCAAAACCGGTTAAACTATGCTCTGCTATCACATTTGCAAGTTTGGACAAAAGCACCCCCGCCTGCGCTGTTACTTTTCCATCTTCTGAAATATCAATGGAAGAAAATTCATAGCCCAACTTAATAATTGCACCTCTATATCCTAGATCGGAGACTAGAAGATTACTTCCATTTCCCATAATATAATAAGGCATATTCTCAGCTTGGCATAGATGAACAACCTCTCTCACCTCTGATATTGTCGTTGGCAAAACCAAATAGTCGGTTTCTCCTCCAATATGAAGTGAGGTATGTTCTACCATTGATTCGTTTATTTTAATTCGCTCTCTTGGTAATATCTGTGTTAATTTTTGATAAAATTGATTTTCCACCGTCAGCCTCCTAAATACTGTTCTAGGATATCTTATTTAGAGGTCTCAAGGATTATTCCAGTATCAGTTTCGCAGCACCATAAATTCCTGCATCATTACCCAAAACAGCTAAACGGAATTCTCTATTTTTAAGTGCATCCATTACATGCTCATTGTAATACTTCTTAATGGTTTCTGTAATAATCTCTCCAGCTTTTGATACGCCGCCCCCAATTACAAATACCTCCGGGTCAATTACCTGCGCAATGTGAGCCATGGAAACACCAAGATAATAACAAGCTTTTTCAACTGTCTCCAGAGCTAGTTTATCACCATCTTTTGCGCAATCAAAAACTGCCTTTGCACTAAGTTCTTTATAATTTCTCATTTTGGAAGCTTCTTCACTACTATCCAAATAGGATTTAGCAAGTCTTACAATACCAGTTGCAGATGCATATTGCTCAAGACAGCCCTTTTTTCCACAGCCGCAAGTTTTGGTTTCTTCCGGGTTTACAAAGATATGTCCAATTTCACCGCCAGCACCATTACTACCGGCAATAACTGTTCCACCTAAAATGATACCGCCACCTACACCTGTTCCAAGTGTCACAAGTACCATATTATGATAGCCTTTACCACCGCCCATCCATAGTTCGCCAAGAGCGGCCACATTTGCATCATTTGCTGCCTTTACTTTCAGTGTTGTAAGGCTTTTCATCTCTTCTTCTATATTAAAATATCCCATTCCTAGATTTGCAAGCTCCAGAACATCTCCATTTTCCTTAACTGGTCCAGGAATACCAATTCCAATACCTAAAATATCAGCTTTATCAAGCTTTAATTCCTCAATCTTTGCTTCCACAAAGTTGGCTGAATCCTTAAGAATATCTTTTCCGTTTCCTGTTTTTACTGTTGTAAAATCCCAATTATTTAAGAGTGCTCCCTCTGTATTGAATAATCCTACTTTAACAGCTGTGCCGCCAATATCAATTCCAAAACAATACTTGCTCATGCTAAAATCCTTACCTTTCTCTATATCTGCAAACTTTGTGTTGGTAGGACAAAGTTTGAAAGTGAATTGCTGTAAATTCACTTCGTGAAATACTTATTTTTCACATTAACCCTTTTATCTTACGTTAATTGTCTGTCTTACTCATATTATTTAACACTCGGCGATAGAGCTCCTGCACAGCATTGTAGCCCATCTTCTTCTGACGGTAATTTACAGCTGCAGATTCACATATAATTGCCAAGTTTCTGCCTGGACGAATCGGAATCGAATGACATGGAATCTTATTGCCTAGAAACTCAATGTATGTCTCCTCCAGCCCAAGTCTATCATACAGCTTATCCTTATTCCATTCTTCGAGCTTGATAACAAGATCAATGGACTGAGTATTCTTAACGCTCTCAACACCAAATAATGTTTTAACATCAATAATACCAATTCCTCGAAGTTCAATAAAATGCCGAATATTTTCAGGTGATGAACCAATTAAAGTTTCATCACTGACCTTCTTGATTTCAACTGCATCATCCGCAACAAGACGATGTCCGCGCTTAATAAGCTCCAATGCGGCTTCACTCTTACCAATGCCGCTTTCGCCCATAATTAGAATACCTTCACCATACACGTCTACAAGACCTCCATGTATTGTGATTCTTGGAGCAAGCTCAACATTTAACCAGCGAATAAGCTCCGCCATAAAGGAAGAGGTAGTATTTGCAGTTCGTAAAATTGGCACACCTTTTTCTGTCGCTAATTTAATAAAGTTCTCGCTGACCTCAATATTTCTGCTGAATACGATACATGGAACATGGAAATCCATCAGCTTTGACAAGATCATTATTCTCTGATCCTTATCCATCTGTTCCATATATGCCATTTCCACATACCCAATTACCTGTACTCGTTCCGAGTCAAAATGATCAAAGAATCCTGCAAGTTGTAATGCAGGTCGATTTACATCAGGTTGGGAAATTTTAATATTCTTGATATCAATGTCAGGAGTACAGTTCTCCAAATTCATCTTCTCAATCAAACGTACCAATTCAACTGTATACATTATATCCTCCTTATACTACATAAAATCTTTATATTACTTCGTAAGGAGGATTTTCCTCCTTTTGCATGTCTCCCATTTAGTTTGTTCCATTCTATCACATCTTTTTACCAACTGTAAATGTTTATTGCACCGATGGCTTATGAAAAAATTCATAAACCATTTCGGCTGACTGACGGTTCATTGCCGGCACCTTCATAATCTCCTCTACATCAGCTGACTGAATTGCTTCTAACGACTGAAAATACTTCATTAATGCTCTTCTTCTTGTTGGTCCGATACCATTGATATCATCTAAAATGGAATGCACCTGCTTCTTCTGACGCAGGCTTCGATGATATTCTATGGCAAATCGATGGGTTTCATCCTGAATTCTTGTGATTAATCGGAACAATTCGCTGCTTTTATCAATCGGCAATTCCTGATTGTTATAGAATAAACCTCTGGTTCTATGGTTGTCATCCTTCACCATACCGCAAACTGCAATATTTAGCTTAAGTTCCGATAATACACGTAATGCAATTCCCACCTGACCTTTTCCACCATCCATTAAAATCAAATCAGGGTATCGTGTAAAGCTTCCAAGGGATTCATCCAGCTGTTTTTCTTTCAGTTCCTGCAATTCCTTTTGTCCATGAGTGAAACGTCTGGTTAATACCTCATACATGGAAGCATAATCGTCCGGTCCCTGAATCGATTTTATTTTAAACTTTCTATAATCCGCCTTCTTTGGCTTACCCTTTTCATATACCACCATGGAACCAACTGATTCAAAACCTGCGGTATTGGAAATATCAAAGGATTCAATGCGTTCAATAAGCGGCAGATTAAGATACTGGGCTAGTTCCTTTAATGCCCCGGTAGTTCTTGCTTCTTCACGCTTTATCTTTTCTAAATCCTGATTTAGACTTAACTCTGCATTCTTTCTGGCAAGTTCTACAAGCTTCTCTTTATCACCCTTTTGAGGAACCTTTAAATACACCTTCTGTCCACGCTTGGCCGTAAGCCATTCTGTAATCAGCTCCTCGTCCTCAGTTCTGGTACCAAGAAATATTTCTTTGGGGATATATGGTGTTCCAGCATAAAACTGCTTGAGAAAGCTTGCCATAACCTCGCCATCATCAACATCCTGAACACCGCTTAAGTGAAAGTTGTCCCTGCCTATTAGCTTACCACCGCGAATAAAGAAGGTCTGAACCACTGCCTCTTCTTTATTCTTTGCAAAAGCGATTACATCTCGGTCCACTTGATCGGTATTCGTAATCTTCTGCCGATTTGCTATCTGCTTGACACTGCCAATCAGATCCCTGTATTGTGCAGCTTTTTCAAATTCCATTGCCTCGGAAGCTGCTGCCATCTTCTCTTCCAAATTCTTTGTAACTCTGGAGTAATTACCATTTAAAAACTCCAGAACCTCGTCTATATTCGCTTTATAGTCCTGCTGTGAAATATATCCCTGACAGGGTGCATCACATTGACCCATGTGATAGTATAGACAGGGTCGTTCTTTTCCTATGTCTCTTGGAAGGATACGATTGCAGGTACGAATTTTATATATTCTTCGCAAAAGCTCCAGTGTATCCCTTACTGCGTTCACACTGGTATAAGGACCAAAGTACTTTGCTTTATCCTTCTTTTGCTCTCTGGTAATCGCTACCTTTGGAAACGCCTCATTTAAAGTAACACGTATGTAGGGATAGGTTTTGTCATCCTTTAACATCGTATTATACTTTGGCATATGTTCTTTAATTAAATTACATTCCAGAACCAGTGCCTCCAGCTCTGAATCTGTAATAATATATTCAAAATAATCGATATTATCAACCATTTGCCTAATCTTCTCGGTATGGTTACGACTATTTTGAAAGTACTGTCTAACTCTGTTCTTTAAAATAATCGCCTTACCCACATAGATAATGTTGTCATCTATGTTTCTCATTATATAAACACCGGGCTTGGCCGGTAGTTTTTTCAATTCTTCTTCAATATCAAACATAGCCATCTCCTAAAGTTAGCTTTTTTGTCTTTAAGTATCATGTGCTGAAGCATTGTAACTTTTGTTTCATAGCGATTATAACATAGAAAGAATTATTTTTCTAGTTACACCTTGGGCTTATAATGTTTTATAATGATAACAAAATGTACAAACTTAACGGTAGAACTATTGTATTTACCAATAATAAAAAGGAGGCTACTGACTAATGTTAGAAGAGACCGCTGATCTGCATATTCATTCCTATTATTCGGATGGAACAATGTCACCGGAAGAAATCTTGAAAGAAGCTCTGCAAAACAATGTGGGCTTAATTGCTCTTACCGATCATGATATGCTGGAAGGCTCCAGGGAGCTTAGAAGTTTATGTCAGAACGCAGATATCAAATTCATGACGGGGATTGAGTTGAATTCCTTACATGAGGGGTTAAATTATCATATTCTAGGTTATGGCGTGGATATTGACAGTACAGATTTTCAGGCCTTCGTTGATAAGAACCGATCTATGCTGTTTCAAGTTAATTCTTTATTAATAGAGAAAATGGAGAAGGTTTATCCATCTATTAGTGTTGCTGAATATAACGACTATGAATACGATAGAACAAAAGGGGGTTGGAAAGCGCTGCATTATCTTATGGAAAAGGGCTTTACAAATACTCTTCGAGAAGGCTTTGCTCTATATACCAAATATAACTGCTATTATGACTGTGTGGATTTTCCCTCTATTCAAACTGTTTGCGACAATATCCATATGGCAGGTGGCAAGGCCATTCTTGCTCATCCAGGAGTTTCAATTAAAACAAATAGCCATGCAGAATTTAAACAAAAAATACACCAACTCCTTACCCACAATCTGGATGGTATTGAATGTTATTATGTCACTCATACAAAGGAAATTACCAATCACTGTCTAAGTCTATGTAACCAACGCAGACTTATGATAACCTGCGGATCAGATTGCCACGGGACCTTTGGCACTGCCCATATCGGTGATATCAATATCCCTATTCATATGCTTAATTTGGGAACATTAGAATCTTTACTATCCTAACGCTAAAATCCCATAGCTGTTTTCACTGCTTCCATCTGTTCCTTTGTGGTTAGCATTTCCAATAAAACAAAGGCAACACTGGAAGCTGTTTCAGGACAATACGAGGTGATAATATTTTTATCCACAACCACTGGCTGATTTATAACCTCTACGTCAAACTCTCTTAACTGATTTTGACGCCTTCCATTATTTAAATGATAGGTTGTTGCTTTACGCCCTTTTAATACTCCACTTTTACCAACTGGCAAAGCTGCAACACAGATGCTTGCTATTATTTTCCCTTTTGCATCAAATTCTTTTATTAAATTTAAAAACTCTTCACTGTAGGCTTCCTCATAGAAGCCATACTCTTCGAATCCTCCCGGAATTGCCAGAGCATCATAGTCATCCACATTAATTTCATCAATCAGAGTATCTACCAAAACCGGAATATTAAAGGTACTTACTACCTTCCTTTGGAAGCCACAGGTTATCACCTGGGTATCACAGGAAAAATCACTCCGTGCCCAACCTAATATGTCAATAAACACACTAAATTCCATTGTTTCAAACCCTTTTGCTAAGAATACTAAGGTTTTCATATATCCTCCCTTTTCCTTTTAACCCTTGCTGTATATTAAATGAACTACAAGCAGCAATGATGTTGAAGATTACTTTTATTTTATTATAAAAGGGACGGCTATGCCGTCCCTAACACATCATTATTGTTCGTTTTCCTTTATGTCAATTTTCACTTCTTGACTTGGTTCCACACCTGACACAGGTTTTGGTGCATCTGATTTCTCATCCACTTCAGACTTTGGCTCCACAGTAATTCCTTTGATCTCATTATAAATCTTCATAAATTCTTCACCAGTAATCGTTTCCTTACTGATTAAATAATCTGCGACCTTATCCAGGACCTCACGATTACCTGCCAACAGCTCTTCTGCTCTTGCATAGCAGGATTTCAAAATATTCATTACCTCGGTATCAATCTCTGCAGCTGTCTGATCACCGCAGTTAAGAACCGCTCTACCATCCAGATAACGATTTTCAACTGATTCAAGTCCCATAAGTCCGAATTTCTCTGACATACCATACTGGGTTACCATTGCACGTGCCAGTGAAGTTGCCTTTTCGATATCATTAGAGGCACCTGTGGTAATAGAATCAAATACCAGCTTTTCTGCCGCACGTCCACCGTATAAGGTAACGATACGTGTAAGAATTTCTGCCTGACTCATCAGGTATTTTTCTTCTTCCGGAACCTGCATTACATAACCTAAAGATCCCATAGTTCTTGGAACAATTGTAATCTTCTGAACTGGCTCTGCATTCTTCTCAAGGGCGGTTACCAACGCATGCCCTACCTCATGATATGCAACAATACGTTTTTCTTCCTTACTAAGAATACGATCCTTCTTCTCTTTACCTGCGATAACAACTTCAACTGATTCAAATAAATCATCCTGTGTAACTACAGTTCTACCTTGTTTAACAGCCAAAATAGCCGCCTCATTAATCATATTCGCAAGGTCAGATCCCACTGCACCAGAGGTAGCTTTCGCAATACCCTCTAAGTCTACAGAGTCATGCATTAACACGTTCTTAGCATGAACTTTTAAGATATCTACTCTACCCTTTAGATCAGGCTTATCTACAATAATACGTCGGTCAAAACGACCTGGACGAAGGAGTGCCTTATCCAGTACTTCCGGACGGTTGGTTGCACCAAGTACAACTAATCCTTTGGAGGAATCAAACCCATCCATATTTGCCAGCAACTGATTTAAGGTTTGCTCACGTTCATCATTGCCACCCCCGTAGTGAGAATCACGGCTCTTACCAATGGCATCAATTTCATCAATAAATATAATACAAGGTGCGGTTTGCTGTGCCTGCTTGAATAAATCTCGAACTCTGGAAGCACCAACACCTACGAACATTTCTACAAAGTCTGAACCAGATAAGGAGAAGAATGGAACCTTTGCTTCGCCGGCAACCGCCTTTGCTAATAAGGTTTTACCTGTTCCGGGAGGTCCTACTAAAAGTGCTCCCTTCGGAAGCTTTGCACCTATTCGGGTGTATTTTGCAGGATTGTGAAGGAAATCAACGATTTCTGTTAAAGATTCCTTTGCCTCTTCCTGTCCAGCCACATCCTTAAAGGTTACTCCAGTCTGCTTTTCTACATATACCTTGGCATTACTTTTACCAACGCCCATCATTCCTCCGCTGTTTTTACTAAGCGCTCGGAACAAGAACCACATAACAACATAGATTGCAATGAATGGCAATACCATCGAAAGGACTGACATTAATACATTCTGTTTTTCAATATCCCTTGAAAAATCAATATCTTTTGCCTTAAGCAAATCTACCGTTTTGTCATAATAAAGATATCCGGTAAAGAAGGTAGTTTTTATTGTCTTATCCTCTTGTCCCTTAGGTGTAATAATAATCTGGTCTGTTTTAAATAAAACATGATCGATATTACCTTCCTCAATCATATCTAAGAATTCATTATAATTGATTTCACTCATGGTCCCTTCTTTCATTTGCGTTTGCAGCAATGAAAAAATATACCATATAAATAAGGATGAAACCAGTATTATGATAATACTAAGCCGATTTGGCATTCCATTCTTCTTATTATTATTATTTTTATTATTGTTACTATTATTGTCCATCAAATCCTCCTATTCATAACTTAACCCTTTACTCTTAAGTAAAATATCTTCTATTTCATCTGATATTAAATACAACTGGAATGAACACGTGTATGCTCACATTTATTTAAATTGCTTTCGCGCAAAATGGTCATACGGAGGTAAATAGTATGACTTCACTGTATTTTCCAATCACGTGTATAACTCATTATACTTATTGTCTTTCCATAAATCAATAAAATTGTTCTTAAAAAACTATGTCCAAATTGTGTCCTAGCAATTATTATTTACCATTATTTAACATAGTAGTCTTTTAATGTATAGATTTTACTTGATTATCATTACTAACAACAAATTTATTTAAAAATTTTAAAGCAATAATATTATTATATTACTTTCATAATTTCTTAAGAACTAACTAATAATATGTACCATGATCGGCAGATGTACAGTAAAATTAAATTTTGTCTTTTAAAAGAGCGTCAGCTTAACATTTTAAGACAAGTAGTTTACCTATTAAATAGCACGAAAAACCCAGGATATATTATTTATCGGAATTGACTTCCTGTACTAAATATAGTATACTGTATCATAAATTATACATCATACCTGCAAAGGAACCGATTAGTGGATTAGGGCCCACCATTCGGAAAACCAGATAACATATGCAATTATGCCTTAAGCCTTTCATGCGATAGGGTTAATGGCATTTTTTATTTGCGCACATTTGATTATAATTTATGACAAAATTATAAAACAATAACAGTTCAGCCATAAGCTCGATTTCGCTTAGGCAGAACGCCCTACAAGTTTTAATACAATATGTATTAGAAAGCAAGCTTTCTTACCTATTGTATTAAAACCTGCATGGCTGAACTGTTACATAAAAATTGAGGAGGAGATGAAATGGCAGTTAAATATGTATTTGTAACCGGTGGCGTTGTATCAGGTTTAGGAAAGGGAATCACAGCTGCATCTCTTGGTCGGCTATTAAAAGCTCGTGGCTATCATGTTACAATGCAAAAATTCGATCCCTACATCAACATTGATCCGGGTACTATGAACCCAATTCAGCACGGTGAAGTATTTGTAACCGATGATGGCGCAGAGACTGATCTTGACCTTGGACATTATGAAAGATTCATTGATGAGAGTCTTGATAAAATGTCTAATGTGACCACTGGTAAAATTTATTGGTCCGTATTGTCAAAGGAAAGACGCGGCGACTTTGGGGGAGGAACTGTTCAAGTTATTCCTCATATCACCAACGAAATAAAAAGCCGTTTTTATAGAAATGATCAAAGCAATGACACCCATATCGCAATCATCGAGGTTGGCGGTACCGTTGGTGACATCGAAAGTCAACCCTTCTTAGAAGCTATCCGACAGTTCCGTCACGATGTTGGTTCTCAAAATGTAGCATTAATTCACGTCACCTTAATCCCCTATCTTAAAGCCTCCGGAGAAATGAAAACCAAGCCTACACAGGCAAGTGTAAAAGAACTTCAAGGAATCGGTCTGCGCCCTGACATCATCGTATGCAGAACTGAACTTCCATTAGAAGCCGGTATTAAGGAGAAAATTGCGCTCTTTTGTAACGTTCCAAGCTCCAATGTATTACAAAATCTTGACGTAGAATATTTATATGAAGCTCCACTTGCACTTGAGAAAGAACATATTGCAGAAGTTGCTTTATCCTGTCTTAATCTGCCATGTCCTACTCCTGATTTATCCGATTGGGAAGAGATGGTTCAATCCTTAAAAAATCCTAGAGCTAATGTTACCATTGCTCTTGTTGGTAAATATACGCAGTTACATGATGCTTACCTTAGCGTTGTAGAATCTCTTAAACACGGCGCAGTAGCCAATCATGCTTCCATCAATATTCGTTGGGTACCTTCCGAAACAGTAACGAAAGATAATGCCAAGGAATTACTTGATGGTGTTCAGGGTGTCCTTGTCCCTGGCGGCTTCGGAGATCGTGGTATTGAAGGTAAAATAAATGCCATCCGCTATGCCCGTGAGAACAAAATCCCATTCCTGGGATTATGCCTTGGCATGCAGCTGGCACTGGTTGAATTTGCACGTAGCGTACTAGGATTTGAAGATGCCCACAGTGTTGAACTAGATCCTTCTACCACACATCCGATTATTCACCTTATGCCGGAACAAGATGGAATCGAAGATATCGGCGGAACATTAAGGTTAGGAACTTATCCTTGTATCCTAGATGAAGATAGTATTGCTTATCAGTTATATGGAGAGAAGACCATTCACGAGAGACATCGTCACCGCTATGAGGTAAATAATTATTACCGCAATGTATTCTTAAATAATAAAATGAAACTTTCTGGTTTATCACCTGATGGAAGAATTGTTGAAATGATCGAATTAACCAATCATCCATGGTTCCTTGCTACACAGGCTCATCCAGAATTCAAATCCAGACCTAACAAGCCACATCCATTATTTAAGGGCTTTATCGGAGCCGCTCTCGCTTATACTGGACATTAAATTTGAAAGCATTAACAAGGCGCTGCCTAAAAAGATTGCCATATCAGCTAGATTAAATATAATTGTCTTGAGCTTCTTGCAGTTGAAACTAAAGTAATCAACTACGTATCCTCTGCGGAAGCGGTCAGACACATTACTAATTGCTCCACCTAATAATAAAGCCAAGCCTAATTTATATAGCTTATTGCCCTTCTTGGGTAAAGAGAACGCAAAAAGGAGAACTAAGAGGCCAAGGAAAATTCCTGACACGGTCTTGACAAGCTCCTTTTTATTTTCCATAAAATTAAGCATCGCGCCTTCATTATGATACCTGCGAATAATAATTTTACCGCCAAAATGCTCTGAACTTTCATTCATTTCTCTATTCTTCTCAATATAATCTTTAATCTTATGTTCTACAAATACAAAGCCAATTACAAGAATTAAATAGATCATTGTGAACCTCCAATCTTTTAGGAGGTTTTTCCTCCTTGTTTTTTAGGAGGTTTCCCTCCAGATCTTATTTAGGAGGATTTCACCTCCCTTGTTTTTAAGGAGATTTTCCTCCTTACACGACTAGCCTTATTCTGACTCTCTAGTTTCAACAAATAAAGTTTTTGGTAATACCTCTCGTAAAAGATTCTTTCCAATCTCAGTACGTATATTCTTGTAGGACGGGTAGTGAACAATTAATTTATCCCTTTTATTCCATGTTTCCATTCGTTCTTTAAGTAATTGAAACTCAGGATCGTAAATCACCTGAGTCTTATTTACATTTAAAAGTGCTTTTATATCTGTAAAAGCACAAGCTAATTGTATCACATTCATGTCCGATTCATAGATAAAGATTTCGACATCATTAGCCATCGCGCTTAACTCCCCAATGTGATAGCCCAACCCCAGTCCATATACATGATATCTTTTTATCTCTTTTTTATACCAGCTTTTCGCCAGAAGGAAGGCCTCTGTCTGAATTTTATTATTCGTATGGAAATAAAAGCTCTTACCTTCATTCTCTGCGGCAAGTGTCATCTGACCGCAGGAGGTAAACTCTACTCGATATCCACCTTCTAAAAGCTTACTTGTCTCAATCGACTCTTCCAACTGTTCAAAACCAGTTCCATTCAGTTTTAATGCTCTAATATTCTCTCTATAATGTTCTTCCTCAAAGAGTACTTCTTCCTTACCAATAATTAATTCTTGTACCCCAATCAAGAAATTAATTAACTGTAACTCCAAAAGATCTGCCAATAAGATGTAGTCTTGATTTTTCTTAGCTTCAAGAATACCAGTAAGCATATCCAGCATGGATTTCGTATCTACCAGGTGGAAGTAATCTCTGTTGGTAATAATAGCTTCTATGATTAACTTAATTGCATCCATAGAGTGGGCAACCAAGAATAATGCCTTATCATACTGCTGTTCTCTAAAGTAATATACCGATTTGTCCATTGCTCCAAGTAACTGTATATTTTGATCAAAAATTGTCCTAATATTCTGTGTCATATAAAACCCCTGCCCTCCTCAATACCTGCAAATTTCAGGCCACAGGCATAAAATTTGTGTGAAAAATTTTTCCCACTTCCCCAATTATGATACTGTGCCCCAACACAAAATGCATAAAATACTTTAAGTTTCTTTTTAAAATATTTTTGTAAAAATACAATTAATTTAAATCAGTTGCTCTTGATGCTTCCAAGCTTTGGCGAGTCCAGTAAAAGCATCCCCTTGCTCTATATTCCCCAATTTGTAATAACATTCTGCTAGTTGCTGTAAAGGATAATCTCCACCATAATGGATATTAAGTTCGCATTCTGTTTCATAAGCTGCATTATAAAACCAAATAGTAGCTTCTTTATAATCGTTTAATTCTTTGAAATACTCACCTAACAAGCAGCATACCTCTGAACTCCCCTTACCATCTGCAATGTTATGCAGGCTGTATTTCATCAGTCCGGTAATATCCCTCTTAATTAAATAGCATTTTGCCAAGACACATTCGTAGATTTTTCGTTCACGTTCATTACACTCTTCCAGATCGGCAAAGTTTTTAAAGTAAGCCATTGCTTCTAAAAAATCTTTCTCTTCTCCAGCAATAAACAATTCTCTCGCATACATTTTATACAGTCTGGCAGAGAGCTTGCCATCATTTTTTATAGTCTTTTGATAAATGCGAAAATCCAAGCCTGCATGGTTGGATATGGGCAAATGTTGAATTACAATATCACTATCATAAATGATAGGCTGCAGTACGACGTTTTCATGTACTGGTTCCACCCAATGAAAGGTTCTTAGTCTTTTATAAAGCTTTGGGCGATATTCCATGTTAAAATTATAGGTGGTATTAAATGATAATTGATTATCGTACATCATCTGTACAATTTCAATTTCAGGCAAAAGGTTCTGCTTTAAAAGCAGAAACCTTTGCCTGTTCGTTTCATCTAATACTTCATCGGCATCAGCAGCATAAATATAGTCCATAGTCGCCAGGGAAAAAGAGAAATTTCTAGCTGCTGAAAAATCATCAATCCAAGGAAAATCATAGATTTTATCCGTGTATTCTGCAGCAACCTTCTTCGTGATATCCATTGATCCGGTATCAACAATTATGATTTCTTCTACCAAATCTTTAATTGAATCCAGACATCTAGCCAATACTTTCTCTTCATTCTTAACTATCATGCAAACACTGATGCTAATCATAAATAACTCCATTCCTTTTTTATATTACCCAATAATTCCCAAAAAGTCCACAATTAATTTCACGTTTCGCAAAAATAGTTCAGAAGGAATTATTGCTAATATCCAACCATATATCTCCATATATTGGGACTTCTATTGTAGTATAAGTATTATTTAAGATTTTATCATATCCGAAGTGAGTAATATACTCTTGTATTTCACAACCTTACCTTCGGTATCCAGCTCGAATATAGTGATATATTTATCAGCTGTCGTAATTGAAATATTATCCACCGTATTTGTCGTAAATTTTTCTGGTGTTTTACCTGTAGGTACTATTTTGGTCAATTCATCCATTGTTGTTACATTTGTAAATGCTGTTTCAGTGAGAACATACCACCAGGTATTTGTTGATGCCTTAGCAGTACCCACTGTAAAGGAAGTAGTTCCAGTATTGGTACCCTTTGCATTTGTTATAGATATGGTTCCTGCTGAAGATGCACTTTGAATGGTTAATTTGATTGATGTTTTATCTATGGTACCATTCATAAACGTAATTGTAATTGGTTTACCAATACAATTTGCCAGGGCTTCCAAGGAAGACTTCTTCAATGTAACCTTCATGGTTTTCTTGCCATCCACTACGGTAGGAACTGCCTCTTCAAAAGCAATTTCTTTCGTTCCAAGCTTTATGGCCTTGATCTTATCTTCAAAAGAAACTTTACCGTTTACACTCAACACTACATCAAATACATAATCTTCACTATAACCCTTCGTAAACACATGGGTTTCTTTTGCAATCATTGGTACGGACGGATAACTGATCTCATGTGTAACATAGGTGGATGCCAATTGATAACTTACGGCTGCTTTTGTAGATGTGGCAGCCTGAGACTTAATTTCCTTCTGTCTTATGTAAAGAGTACCTCCATCAACAGCCTTTGCTGGTAACACTTTCACTTCTGTCCCCTTTGTAATAGCTGTCCAGGATGCTTTACTAATATCAATATTTTCATTTTTCTTCGTAATACAGTATTCGAAAGCATTGCTGGTAGTTGCCAGTGGTATTGTAATACCGATATTCTTGTCACCATTGTAATATACATAGATCTTCTCTTTATCCGCATCAGAAGGGTTGGCTGGTAACTTACCAACTACCACTGCGCTATCTAAAGTTCGCTGTGCACTTAAATTTATCTCAGTAATTTTAGATGCAACCGCCTTGGTCGTAGCGTAATTACGTACTTCAATCTTCATCGCAGGAAAAGCATTTGCCTTAACCGTACCATCCTTAGTTGAGTCCTTTAAAACAGTTGAAAGCGGTAAGGTCTTCACTGTTCGATCTGTTACCTGTGTCCATCCGGAGGTGGTTCCATTTGCTGTTACTCGGTATTCATTTCCATATTTGATAGCTGCATAGAATTTGGAGCCATCAATTGCAGTTACCATTGACGGAGCTTGCTTTACTACCCTAACTTTAACCTCACTGCTAAATCGTCTGCCCCCTCTGCCATCGGGATAATCTGTGCCTACGGTTAAGGTCGTACTATTAAAAGCCATAAGTCCGCCGTCTTCACCAGCTTTTCTTCTTTCATTAAGGTCAATATTACCGGAAGAGTTACTTAGCGTAACCTGATCATCCACTGCTCGAATACGAAAATACAAATTGGTCCCTTTTGTTAGATACTTTTCAAATAATTCAACCGTTAAATCACTCGCATTCTTCCATTGACCATTGGTTCCCTTTCTCCACTCTAAATCCTCAAAGGTAATAGGGTTATTGCCGTTACCAACGGAAGACATAATATTAACCATTGCCCCAATAGGTTGTCCAGCTCCAACTAAGGTCATGTTGCCATAATTAATTGTAATTCCTAACTTCGTAGGCTTTGAACCTACAATAATACGGGATTGTGTCTTATTCTCGTCTCCGCGAATTACAAGAATGTTCTCAACACTCTCGGGAAGCCAGGAAATATCTATCATCGTAAACTTACCGGAATCAGCAGGAACAATTTCCCAGTTACTTCTCGCCGCATCTGCTTCCGTTGCATAATAAATCTTGGAATTACCATTGTTCAAAACAAAAACCTGTTCTTCATAGTATTCAACGGCTACAACCTTAACCGGGTCCGGTGTGGCTGCGGCTGCCTGATTCCTGGGAGCAAGCATTAGTAACGAGAACATTAGCATTAAAAATACGCCTGCTCGTAATACAATAGTTTGAGTCTTCTTCATAAGACACCTCCATCTTTTTGTAAAACTGCGTGTTAGGACCTTAAAATAAAGTCATTTAATAATATATCGTCATATAGTTGAATACTCTTAAGATTTTTGCTGTAATAATTATTTTACTAGCCTGCTAATCCTTTATTTAAATAAAAAAGTCTCATTCTTAAAAAGGAGCACCCCTCTTTCTTTAGCATGAGAATCTTTTATTTTAAACTAAGTATTATTTACTTGTAATTATACTACAGATTCTATCTACATCATCCAAATTCAAATCGGAATAGAGTGGCAGTGTTAATACTCTTTCAGATATATGCTTAGCTATTGGTGTTAGAGACGAATCATAAGATTCCTTATAGCAATCAAAATCACTCGTCAGTGGATAAAAATATCTCCTAGCATAAATTCCTTCTTTTTCTAATTTATTATAGATATACTCTCTATCAAAACCTAGTTTGTCCTCTTCAAAAACTACAGGAAAATAGCTATAGTTTGTTTGTACTCCTTCATTAAACTTCATTAATTTTATTCCATCAATATCTGTCAAATGATATAAATATCTTTCTACAACCTTTTTCCTCTTTTGTAATTCTGTTTCTATATGCCTCAAATTGCAAATCCCCATAGCCGCTTGAAATTCATTCATTTTTGAATTTGCACCTATGCCATCAACTATGAACTGTGACTTAATTCCAAAGTTTTTTAAAGTATATAGTTTATCGCCGAGCGCTTTACATCCATATGAAACTGCTCCACCTTCTATCGTGTTAAACACTTTTGTAGCGTGAAAACTGAACATGGAAGCATCTCCAAAATTACCTACAGTCATACCTTTGTAGGATGAACCAAAGGAATGTGCAGCATCATAAATGACTTTCAACTTATACTTATCCGCAATTTGCTGTATCTTCTCGACATTGCAGATATTACCATATAAGTGTACCGGAATAATAGCCGTAGTATGTTTCGTAATTAGTGCTTCAATCTTCTCTTCATCAATTACATATGTATTTGGATGAATATCACAAAACACCGGTTTTAAACCATTTCTAACAATAGCATGGGTTGTCGAGGCAAAGGTGAATGGGGTTGTAATAACTTCTCCAGATAAATTAAATGCCGCAATAACACTCTCTAACGCCATATGTCCATTTGAAAATAATGTAATATATGGAACCTGAAGATATTTTAATAGTTCCTCCTCAAGCTTTATATGCTTTGTTCCCATATTAGTAAGCCAGTGACTATCCCATAATTCTTTTATTTCTTCAATATACTCTTCATACTCCGGCATAGATGAGCGAGTTACTTGTATCTCTGTCATATTGGTCTCCATATATCAATTGTATAAATAATTTGTTTACTAATAAGGAATTATATTAGTATATATCTATTCATGCATTTCGATTTAGTAATTATATTTATATGTTGATACAATTACCAATTTTGGTTCAGTATTCTAAGCCTTAGTTCTATTTACTAGTTACATGTTTTAGCCTAACTCCATCTTTTATCTTAGATCCAATATTAGATGAATATTTATTTCTAAAACTTCGGTATCATTACCTGATTATAGCATACAGCACTAGCTCTGAAGGGGTATTAATATGCTTCCTTACATAAAACTTATACTTATTTTCATACGAACGAATCATAAGTGGTATTTCAAATAAATCCTCTTTTTTATGATATAAACAAATGGCAAGTTTTGGAGAATATCGGCGTATCAATTTTTGAGCACCTTCAAGTGCTGCTACTTCACTTCCTTCTATATCCATTTTAATAAATGTTGGATAGTATTCTTTTTCTGAAAAAAATTCATCCAGACTAACAACAGTAATTGTTGTATTACCATTTTGATTATCATCCACTGCGCTTAAACCTTCCTCACCATTATTAAAATTTAATGTAGTACTTTCTCGCCATAAGCCAGCTTCAAACAATTGAATCGATGAATTATCGCTATACTTCTCGCAAAGTTTAGTAAAATTGAAATGATCTGGCTCAAAGCATATAATATTTAATTTATTTACTTTGTTCTTTGTTTTTGTAAGAAATTCATTTGCTGTATCTCCGTCAAACGCCCCAGCATCTATAATGGTTTCATCATTATCCCATTTTATAATTTCCTCATAAATATAACCATCTGAATTCTTACTAAAGATTAAATCATTCACATATTGTCCAAGAATTCTACCACTTATATGTTGCTCAAAGAGTTTTTTAGATAATTCGTCACTTAATAAATTATAAACGTAGTTTAATTTTTCATAATTTAGTTCATAGAATTCCTTGGTATATAAATAATCATCATATACTCCTATATTAAGACTAACAATCATATTTATTTTATCTTTATGAATATCATCCAAAGTTAACATTTTAACTGGAAAAGCTGTAATCAAATTAACTTTTTGATATTTATGGATTTCATCCTCAAAAATATGAAACAAGACTCCCCTGAAGATAAATTCTTCACTTGCATATTTTCTGTTCACTAAACAATCCGCGACTTCAATCTGCCATTCTTTTAACTTTTCTATAAGTTTAACTCCTCTTTCTCCAGCGCCTAAAACAATGTTTTGATACGGGCTATTCTTTAATGCAGTAAGTGTCTTGTCAAAATTATCAAAATCAATATTAATTTGATTGTTTAATTCAATCATGATTATTCCTCCTGTATTTATCCATTAATTTTTTTTCGTAATCCAATAGTTTTTTACTTCTTTCCTTCAATCTTATGCATTGTAAACCCATATAAAATCCCCATGGCTCAGTATTTCTTGTTATTAAGGTCATAGCTCCAAATGAACATCCTTCCCCAATTATCACTCCTGGCAATACAGTTGAACCTGTTCCAATAACAACATATTTCCCTACTTCGACTCTTTTATTAATAACATTAGTATACTCTGGAGGTATCGTTGGATTCGTCATAAATTCTCCCGAATAATCATCCGTGGTTGCATATATTGCACATCTTGATGATATTCCAGAATAGTCCTCAAACACTATCCCATCCACACCTCCGAATATAGCATTAAAAACCGCAATATGTACGTAATTTCCGATATCAATCTTACCGCTTAAAACACAATAATCATCAATTCTTACATTACTACCAATGGTCATCTTATCAGTACCATAAAAACTAGTTTTTTTGCTAATAAGAACATTGGTACCTATCTGCGCAAAACCAATTTCTTTTAATTCATCTTCCGAATAAAAGCTGTTCATCACTTTGTTCCTCCTCACATACCTCATAACCCATAGAACTGAATATATCTTATTCTTCCTACATATTACTTACAATATATCCAATATGATGTACACTTATATTATTCCACCATCAACGTTATGAAACATACGTTTGTTCACTTCATTGCAATCGGCACTATAACATTTTTCATTTTCCGTTTCACTTTCCAATGTAAATCCTAATCTATCCCACAATTTTTCAACTGGCTTATTTTTGGTCGTAGGTCTATAATAAGCTATCACATGATTTACACCAATCTTAGAAAAGTCTCCCATAATTTTATTTATAATATCATCCTCGATTTTTCTACTCATTACTCTGCAACTCATTAAAAAATTATCTATAAAGACGATGTTGTCTTTAAAAGAAAGTAATAATACAGCTATCAAACCCATATCACCATATTTATCAGACACATTCGTCACTACAATTTGTTTATCCTTTGAATTCATATAATCAATTACTTCCGTTTTATTCAAACGCATATTACAGGTATTAAACTGATTCGTTTTATTAATCAATTGAACCACTCTATCGATTAATTCAAAATTACATGCAGCGATATTAATTTTTATAGATAATGAAAGTAAAAATTCATCCATTGTAGGAGCGCCTTTCATTTCTATTTCTCTTTTTTTATTTGCATGATACATGTCTGTTTTAAACTCATCTTCATAAGTTGTTTTCCAGACCCAGAAATATTCATCATATATTTCCTCTATTAATCTTGGCAGCTTGGTTATTTCTTTTGGGAAATTCACAACAGAGACTTCTGGAAGTTCTAACTTTACTTCTTCCTGCTCAACGATATTATCATCTAAAAAAACAAAGGAATCTATTCCCAAATTCAAATTTTTTATCATGCATTTTATATTCTCACTTTTAGGCTCCCAGTTCACATAGATTGCAACAAAATCGTCAAGTTTAAGAACCATTTGACTATTTTCATTAAATACTGCTTGTACATCTTCAAGATTATTTTTAGAAGCAATAGCCAGTAATACGCCTGTTTCCTTAAGTTGTTTTATCTTAGTTTGAGTATCCTTATAAATAGCACCTTTTTGAGAAATTCCAAGCTCAATTCCATTGACACCATCCTCACCAATTATTCCACCCCAAATAGTATTATCCAAATCAAGAACTAACACTTTTTTGCGGTTATAAGTAAGATGTTTTATAAAGTTCATCATTTCTCTTTTAATTATTTGAAATGATTTTATATCATAAGGTATGGATCCTAAATACCACAATTTATCCGAATAAAAATTAACAGAACCTGTCATTCTAATAAGCCGAGCTAGTTCAAATCGATATACATTATTATAGATGTTCGATAATTCAGAAAGCTTACTATCCCAATATTCCATATATGATATAGAATAGTCACGTGTATTTCCTACTTTTATTCCCATTTCAATATCTATAGTTGAAATACTAATAATGCTATTTGAATAAGTTTTTATTAATGATGTAATATATGTTATTGCCTTATTTAGAATACTTTCCCCTTTTTCAATATCCCTGCAGTCCTTTAATAACTCATTCCCATCCAAAAAAACAAATATTATATTTGGATCAAATGACTTTAATTCTAAATTCTCATTAAGACAATATTGTATCCATTGACCATAGCCTTGAGTATTAAATACATTATAATCGCTTTTTAACATTTGAAGAAGCATATCCATGTTAACATTAGATAAAACTGTGATTTTCATGTTTCACCTCATTTAATGTATTGATAAAAACCTTCTAGTGTTTTAATTTTAGAAACATCCTCATATGGAATAGATACTTTGTATTTTGATTCAATTTCACTTAATAGTCTTAGCTGCATTAACGAATCCCACTCTATCAAATCATTTTGACTTGTTGATAAATCAATTATTTCAATAGGTACTTCCATAATATCAGCAATAAATTTAAGAAAATCCTCCACTTCAATACTCCTCCCGTATTATCAGATAAAAAGTAATAGTTACATACTTTCCTCTTTCATTTAAAAGCGCTTTATTTTTTTTAACTGGTAGAAAAGCATCTTCATTTTCTCTTTTACTGAAAGTTCAATAAATAAATATTTTAATAATTCCTTATATAATCTATCTCTCTGGTACATATTAACAATGTTATATTGCAATTCGGTTATATAACTTTCAACCATTGCAGTTGTCTCTTGATCAACTAAATCTCTTTGAACTTTAACAGCTTTTATATAATCCTTTAATCCCAAATAAATAGATTTTGATGAAAAAGAAGTTCCTCCATTAGTTATATATCGATACGTAGACATTGTAAAATCCAAGTATTTAATTTTTCCATTATTCAATGCTAATGTATGCACAATACGGTCACCTACAAACTTAGATTTATTAAAATATTGGAGATAGTTATTGGTCTTGTAAATATTTCTAATCACTAAAGAGGCTGTAGGAATAGTTGGTCTTAATTTAAAATATTCCATATGATTATTGATATTTTTTTTCGTTATACTATAATACTTGCATTTTTTAGGATTATCCCCAATTACATTCGCATTATGGTAACACGCTGAAAATTCATGATTACTTTCAAGAAAGTCTGTTTGAATTTGTAATTTATTCTCATTACACCAAAAATCATCTCCCTCTAAAAAAGCAATATACCTTCCTTTACAATTCTTTAAAACTAATTTAGAATTTCTTACTGGACCAACATTTTTTTTATTCAAATTTAGTTTTATCTTGTTTGGATACTTTCTCTTATAATCAATCAATATTTGTTGCGTACCATCTGATGAACAATCATCACTAATTACAATTTCATAATTGAAATTCACTTTCTGTGCTAGGACACTGTCAATAGCCTGTTGCACATACCTTTTATGTTGGTATGTCAGCATAAATACACTTACCATTATTTGATTTTCATCCATTTCAACCTCCAACTTAAAGTACGCATAGCACACTGTTTATCTGTTTTACATATTTTCAAACTTTATTTTACTTGAAAAGATCTTCAACTGAAATAATCTCGCAGGAAGTATTTTCCTCAACAAGTCCCTTAATTTCATCAAAGATATTAACTGTGGTAATTATTATCACATCAACATCACAATTATTATTTAAGTTATTAACAGTAATTACTGGAACATTCTCATCATGCAATATTTCCATATCATTTGCCAATTTGTCCACAAAAAAAGATACTTGCACATCGCTACCCTTTAGTTCTTCATATAATCTACAGCCAATTTCACCATTACCATAAATTCCTATCTTATTATAACCTGCTGACATCAGCTTCTCTGAAAAAGAAAATCCCTCTAGCTTACTCTGTATCCAGACATTATATAAGTTATAGTAATTTTTAAACTTTAATAATCTTCCATTTAAGTCCTTTATCATTATTTTTTGAAACCTAATGTACATTAGTAAGCCCACACTTAAAATTCCTGCAATAACACTTAAAAATATAAATAGTTTTTTCATCCTTATACCCCTTATTTAAATTTACCAAACCGATTACGTTTGAAATCAATATATGCTCGCAGCATATAATATAAGTTTTCTAATTTGTTCTTGTCATAAAGCAAGGTTCTAATATATTTTCTTCTTACAATATCACCTTTATCTTTTATCCAATTTGGAAACTGCTCTTTATATGTTTGCGTTACATATAAGTCATTTCTAACATAGTAATAAAGTCTTAAAGGACTATGGGAAGAAAATATTAATTGATCAACAATTTTTATTTCCCCCAGATTATGATTTAGAATAGCTTTGTTGACCATTATTACTCTATACCCGTTTTGATTGAGCCTTAGACAATATTCATTGTCTACCATATCAATAAACAATTTATTCAGCAATCCACCTACCACCTGATATGCCTTTAAATTAAGTATATTTCCCGAGGACATTGCCACAAGAACCTGCTGGTAGTCTCGTAGAAAATAGTTCTTTATTTCATGAGCGGGCTTCTGATATGCTGTAACAATTCCAACTTTAGAAGTATCATGCATTTCAATATATTCTGAAAGTAAGGATATCATATTTTCTGTTGCAGAACTATCCTGATCCATGGTAAGCATCCATTCATAATTCTCTTTGATTGCTTTATGTGCCGCTCTGTTCTGTGCGTGTGCAATTCCTCTATTTCCTTTATTATCAAGATAAACCACCTTATTAATTGCTTTTATCTCTGAAATAATCTTTTCATCTTTTTTAACACTATTGTCAACGGCATATAAAATATCAACATCTTTTATATATGTATTAATATTTTGTATGGTTTTTTCACTTGGATGATACAACACTACAACCCCTGCTAATTTTATCATCTATTTTCCCCTTCTCGCCTATTTCGCCGTCTATTTAATTCCAAATATAGCCATCCCTATCAAATCTTTAGCGGAAAACTCACGACACAATCCGAGTTTTATAAACTTCACATTTATTAATCGTCTTTTACATAGAAACTCTATGGTCTCAATTTGTTTAATGCTCAAATTACCTTTATAATACTTTAATATTAATTCACATTTTGGTTGATTAATATTTAAATAATGATTGCTGCGAAACCGATTTTTCTCTTTTTCGTTTAAATTCATCCAGTTTAATAACGAGATTATTTTCGCTCCGACCAAATTACTGTTATGTTGCCGGTATAGCATTAAGGGTTTTCCATAGAAAAAAATCTTACCGCATATGCTGGCTATGGAGGCAATCACTGAATCATGATACAGGTTTTTATTTATCTTCTTATTCATCAATATTTTTAAACGCTCATATAGGGCTTGGTTAAATATCATACTGGCACCTTGAACAACATTTAAAAATAATAGATTAACGAAACTTACCCTGGTTTTATCACATTGATTTTGCACTGCAAAGTAAGAACTCCTATAATTTCTCCATAATTCTCTTTCTACTGCGGCTAAAGCAAATACATCTATTTCTGTTCCTTCTAATGGTTTTAATTTTTCATCTGTAACTATTGCCTCACTATGAACAAGTATAGGGAGCTTTGGATGATTTCTTTCTTTCTTTTGAATTAAGCTTAAAAGCTTATCTATCTTACTTGGGAACCAAACATCATCCTGATCGCTCAACATGACATATCCTGCTTCCACATACTTCAGAAGTTCAAAGGTATTGTTCATAATGCCCAAATTACCTTTTTCATCTTGAATACGAATTATTTTATCCGGATTTCTGGAGCAATAATCTTCTATTATCTTAAGGGAGTTATCTTTGGAGCCATCATCTCGAATAAGCAGCCTCCAGGAGTCCTGTGTCTGAGCAAGGATAGATTCAATTTGCTGACTCAAAAATTTTTCACCGTTATATACCGGCAATAAAATATCTACCTTTTCCCATGTTTTCTTCATAGTTACTCCATTCATCAAAAACTGTTATTTCATATCCATTTATTACAAGCAGTAAAATACCACAAGCTTATTTAAAACTATTTACCGTTCTCTTTAAACCTTCTTCCAGTGTTATCTGGGGAATCCAGCCCAAGTTTTGCAGCTTGTCCGTACTTAACTTTACTCTTTCATACTTGCAATACCCTGAATTATCTTTATCCTCTGGCTTTTTGTAAAGAACCTTAAGCCCTTTTTCCGGCCATAACTGTGTCAGTTTAGCTGCAACATCTCTGACAGCATAGGGTTCCTTTTCATTTGCAACATTATAGGCTTGTCCTGATTCACCATGAAGCAATATATAGAATAATGCCTTTACTGCATCGCTCACATAGCAAAATGCTCGTATGGCAGTCCCGTCGCTGTTCATAATGATATCTTTTTCATTAACTGTATAGGAAATCAAATCGGACATAATTCTTCCGTCTTCCTCGATATCCATGCCCGGACCATAGGAATGCGCTATTCTGGCAATTGTATAGGGTACTCCGTATTGATAACGATAGCTTTCAAGCAGTGTTTCCGCCATTCTCTTACTTTCTGGATAGCAGGAACGAAGATCCTGCGGATCAATGGAGCCATAATTATCTTCCTGTATCTCTGCCACTTCTGGGGGAAGTTTTCCATATACCTCTCTGGTGGAGGTGAATAATAGATTTTTGGTCCCTGCCTTCTTGGCAAATTCTAATATTCTCAAGGTTCCTATAGAATTTGTCTTTATAATATCTACCGGATTACTAAGGATATACTTTGGACTTGCATTACTAGCTGCATGAACGATATAATCCACTTTTTCATCCAGTTCAATTTCCTCACATACATCCTGTACACATAAGTAGAAGTTAGAATCCTCCAAATATTGTCCAAAACGTTCTTTTGCCCGCTCTCTGCTTCGAACCAGTGCAATGACTTTAATTTTAAATTTACTTGTACTATTCAAATACATTAATGTATGGATGATATATGCTGCCAACATACCATTTGCTCCAGTTACAAGCACAGTACAATGATCTAATTTTGAATAATCCATTTCATTTGTTACAATATATTTCATATCTTCTTCAATTATTTGATTCCAATACCGATTCATTTCTATAACCTCTTATCTATTTAAAGTTATTAATCCATTAAAATCCAAACAGTTGGGCATTTTCCTTCGCTTCATATAAGGCTCTGAATATAAAAAAGTCATCCTGAGTCGTTACCTTAATATTCTCATAGGGTCCTTCCACTGTAGTTAATGTCCTTCCGTAATAATTCATAAGTGTACAGGAATCAATGGAGTCTCTTATCCCATCCTCCTGTGCTCGTCTATGTATCTGAAGGATATCGGCAAGATAAAAGCTTTGAGGAGCTTTCGCAATTCTTGACACTGCACGTTCCGGAATTTGAACCACCTTTCCCGTTTCATCCACGATTGTAAAGGTTTCTTTTGCATTGCAGGTGGTTATCGCTGATCCATTTTTTTTAACACTTTCAATATTATCTTTGATAACTTGCGCATTAATTAGTGGTCTGACACCATCATGAATTAATACAATGGCATCCTTGTCCGGATATTTTTCTTCCGCCATCGCTAAGCCATTGTAAATGGACTCTTGACCAGTTTCTCCTCCAACAGTAATTCCCACTACCTTTTCAATACGAAACTTATGAACCAACTGTTGTAAATAATTGATCCAGTCTTTATGACAAGCAATAATAATTGCGTCAATCTCCTCACAATACTGAAAAATCTCTAGTGTGTAAACAATGATTGGTTTCCCGTATATCTCAAGAAACTGCTTGGGAAGAGCTTTGCTATTCATCCTTGTGCCAACTCCTCCGGCAAATATAACGGCAATATTCATTTTATTACCTCCTATTTGTACCATGCTCTAAAATTATGATTGCATCTTCGATCTGCAGGCTTTGGAAGCTTCATATAATCACCATAATGATGTGTCAGGTACTGTACATATCCGACTGGCGCATAAAACTGTTCTTTTTCAAACTCTAACTTAACTCTTCTCTCAATTGCCCTTTTAGAGAAGGTTTCTTTCACACCATACCCCCAGATAGAGCTAGCGATAAATTCGGATTCATCAATTTTATATTTTGCTGCGGTACTATCGATCCTTTTTGCAAGAAGATTAAGTATTCTCCTTGTCAACTTTTCCTTAATTGCATTGGAATCATTAGAATATCCCACATAAAACAGTTGATTAAATATTACACGCAACTTTTGAATTTGATTAAAATGTTTTATACGAGCACTTCTACTCTTGGGAAGACCATCGATTGGAAATACATCTATGGATATTCCGAGTCCGGGCATTGGAAGCTTTTTACGCTCAAGCATTTCGGTTCTTGAATCTATGACTTTGAAAAACGGATAATAATAATCCTTATTCGTACGATAGGATATGACCTTATACGGACTCTCTAAATCTTTCTCTAAAAGCCTTATTAACGTTTCATATTCCTCTCTGACCAGCATTACATCCACATCATCATCCCAAGGGATAAAGCCTTTATGGCGGACTGCGCCCAAAAGGGTTCCTCCACCAAGGAAACAAGTTAAACCATTATTTTCGCAAATCTGATGCACGTATTTCATTATTTCTAGCTCTATTGCTTTCAATTCGTCAACCGACTGTACTCGCTTCATCTGTTCGGCCCTTTCACCAATAAGAATATATACTAAAACAATTCTTACAACTCAAACACCACATCCTCCAGCGAAACTACCGGATACATCACTTTTTCTTCCAATTGGTCTTTTATCTCATCATAAGCAAAAATAGAGGTAACCACAATTATATCCACCTCTTCCAGATTCCCATCCAGTTCCACAATCTCAATTTCTGAATAGGTCGTTCCTGCATATTGATCGATTGCATATTTTACTTCAATCTCCGAATTCTTTAGTTCGTTATATAATCGATTACCCAATTCACCCATACCATAAATGGCAATAGAACGGTATCCATGGTCTATAAAATACTTTTCCAAGGACTGTCCTTCCTGTTTCAGAGTGAGCCATTGATTCAGTAATTGATAGTAATCCTTAAATTTATTTACCTTTTTCTCTTTCTCGTCTATTTTTTTATTAGAAAAATATTTTGACCCTAATACTCCTAATGCCAAACCGATGGCTGTACCTAAAATTCCTGCAAATCCTTTTTTCATAGATAACCTCCTGATTTTTATACATTCTTTAAATCCAGAAATCCATTTAAATAATCTTCCAGATTAACGAGTTTTATCCTGCGTCCACTTTGTGCTATTAGTTCCTTAATAGAAACATAGAAACTCGGATTTATTACAAAAATAACATCTAATGCTCCAATAACATTATTTAAATATACTTCCTTCCCACTTATTACCTCTTTTTCATTGACAATTATATCATACTCTATTTGATGAGAACTTTCATTCTTAAGACTTTTAAGAAGAGCGGTCTTTTTTAAACCTGCACCCCAAATACCAATCTTATAGTCTTTATATTTTTCAAAGAGTTGTGATAATTTATCCCGACTTTTGTCATAGTAACTTTTATAATAAAATATACCTTCTCTTTGTTTACCTATTGCTTTCATAACCTTTCCTCTGTTATGACTCCACCACACAGCAAGTTTAGGATTAATATCATTCATAAATAATAAGACTCTTTCTTCTCCAGTTAAGGTTAAATAATATTGATTTTTTTTGTAATCCCTATAATTTCTTTTCATATAGTTCCTCATACCATTCATTACATCTAAGGGTATGTTATCATAGAACTTAATACAGATTTCCAAAAGAATTTTATAATATCTTAAAATGAAGAAAAAGTTGGTTTCTTCTTTATATATCTCGTAAAGACCTCGATCAACCATTTTGTCTTTAAAATCAAATGCTGATTTTTGAATATCAAAATGGCTTTTTGAGTTTCGTTTATTCATAAGCGAATTATCATGCAGCACATAATAATAAAGAGCTTCGTCAACTAGGGTACATCGCTTCAAATACAGAAATATGAGCGGTATAGTTGGTCCATCCTCATATATAATACCCTCTGAAAATCTAACCTTTGACTCGATCCATAAGGATCTACGATATAACTTTCCCCAAGGAAAGGCTAATTTATTAATCGCTCCTCTTTTCTTTGCCAATGTAACCTCACCACAATATTCTGGTGGATACAAATAAACATCTTTGATAACGTTTCCATTTTCCTTTGTATAGTGATAGAGCCCATACGCCATATCACTGTCTGTCATTTTGGCTTTGGTATACATTTTCTCCAGCATTGTTAAATCCAAGTAGTCATCACTATCAACAAAAGTCAAATATTCTCCCTTGGCACAATCGATTCCTTTATTTCTTGCAGCACCTACCATTTTATTACTCTCAAAGTGAATACAAATAATCCTATTATCCTTTTCTTCGTATTCTTTCATGATATCCATGGAAGAGTCGCTAGAGGCATCATTCACTAAGATAATTTCTATTTCCTCAAGAGTCTGATTTATGATAGAATCAAGACACCTCCTAAGGTATTTCTCAACGTTGTGGATTGGTACTATTACGCTAACCTTTATCATGCGCAGCCTCCAAGGGTCTTTCTAACATTCTGGTTAAGATATTTTAAAATACTGTTCAATTTCTTTTAACCCAATATTATTTAGCAGCTTGCGTGCTGAAACTGCACCAGCCTGGGTACAGATATAAATATAGTCAAACTCATACTTTACAATATTATCTGGATGTATAATAGGAATACCCCTTAATTCACCTTCCTTGTAGGGGTCAATATATGCGAGACATTTGGATTGGGGCATTCTCTTTTGAATTAATTCACAGGCAATATCACCGGATATATCTGCACCCCAAATCATATACGCTGCAGATTTTATGCTTTCCTCTAATTCTAATGAAAGAAACTCCAACTTTGTCTCCATAATTTCTCTCGATTGCTCTGCTCTCGTATCCGCCCAGGACTTAGAATCCTCTCTGGCTCTATACTCTAAGAGCGGTTCCTCAATCTTTGCTATGCCTAATCCCATCGCGCCAACTCTAAAATATAATTCCAGGTCTTCAATCTTAAAATCTCTATAGAGACCAACAATATCAAACAATTCTTTTCTCATCATAATTGTAGGATGTATGAATTTCATTGTTTCATTTGTAGACAAAAAGCTATTCGAGCTATCAATGGGTGCCTGACTTCTCCTATGGGTCCCTTCGTGTCTTTTTCGACGTTCTTCAGAGAGTTCGCCTTCATAAATCAAGTTATAATTTGAACCTAATAAAAAGATATCCTTATGCCGGTTCAAATAATCTACCTGCTTTTCAAATCGGTCCAGATGTGCGATATCATCTGCATCCATTCTGGCGATGTATTCGCCCTTTGCCATCTTTATTCCTTCGTTCAAAGAGGCAACCAAGCCACGATTCTCACGGGAAATTAAGACGATTCTATCATCCTGTTTTCTATACTCATCAATAATACTTAATGTATCATCCTTTGATCCATCATTAATAATAATTATTTCAATATTATGATAGGTTTGGTTAATGATACTATCCATCGCCTCTCTCAGATATTTTTCACCGTTATAGATTGGCAGAATTACTGATACTAATCTCTTTCGAAACATTGAATCCTCCTTTTAACACTGATCACCAATACCTTCCCGCCTCTACCTTCTTAAAATCCATTGGTGTTTCACATTGCTTTGGACTTGTCCAGTGTTCATTATAAATTCCAAGCTTATTCCAGGCTTTCCCCTTAATTCCAAAAAACAATTGAAGGATTCCTCCGATGTGAAGTGCTTTTTTCCCCAGTTCTTTTGCAAATGCACCTAATGGCAGTCCGTAAGCACCTGCACCGATTAATGCGATGTCAAAATCTATCTTTGCCATTTGATCTTCCATATCGTTTAATGCATGAAACCAATCTTTATAAGTCGTTGTATTACCCGCAATACTTTGAACAGCTTTCAATGTAATCAAATCAAAATCTGGCAGGATGCATTTCTTCGGGAAAATAAGATTTCTATTTTGGTAATTCTCTTTAATTGATTCCTCAAAGGGATGAATTACCAATATTCTTTTCCCTTCTAAAGCCAAGGTCCAAGGTGTTTTCTCTTTATATGGAAATACAGTATTATCGTAATCTGCTATACATTTATCTGCAAAAAAATCGTTATACAGGTTATCTTCGTATTTCGAAAACCACATGGACCAAATTACATCCATCTCCGCAAGCTTATTCATGTATAGCTTGGAAAATTGATCCAATAATCTATCTTCACTTGGAAAAAATCCTGCATTAACATTCATCATCATTTTTACATTCTCTGGATATGGCAAATTGGAGTTTTCTTTTCTGTTAAGGAAATATAGATAATGAGACAGGCATTCCAGCTCCACAGACCCCAACCGTCCTACAAAAAACTTTTCCGAGCTTTGCAAACGTTCGTAAATTAGCTGGTTTACCTGATGATCTGATAAAAGTTTATTCTTAAAGTTCTCTTTTTCTATAGTTTCTCTTAACACACCCAGTTTGATACAGTAGAAGTTAAATAACCGCATTGCCGTCAACTGCTTTTTAATTTCCTCTTCATAGGTACTTGTTATGATAATGGCTGTTTCCGGAAAATCATATAATTGTTCCGGAGAAATAATCGGATATCCATTTAACTGACTGCCTGCCAGCGCCTTATTATTATCACAGAATGCTATTATTCGTGCACCTGCTTTAATAAACTCTTCCAAGGCACGTAACCCGCAGGAACCTCCGCCAAACAATATAACGTCTTTATTATTAAAAAACTCCATGTCTTTGCCTATCACGCGAATATACATAAGTAGTACTCCTTTGATATTTCCCTGCTCTATGATAAGATATCTCTAATCCTGCAATACAAAGTCTCTGAGGCATTCTTGACTGTACCATCAAAGACTCTATCCGTAATTTCTTTTGCTCCGGTGTTATCAAATATAGAAACGCATAATGCCTCTTCTAACTCTTCTTGATTATATACTTTTCTACCCGGTGTAAATTCTTCATAATCGAAATACAGTTCCCTTGATTCTGCCAGATATTCCTCGTAATCATAAGGAAAGAAGACTACAGGCTTCTCTGTAAGAAGAAAATCAAAGTAGATGGAAGAATAGTCAGTTATTAATACATCCATTTGCTTTAGAATAGGATATGGATCTGCTTGTTCATCTGCAATAAGTATATATTCTGATTGAATTAGACTAAACATTTTCTGCAGCTTTGACTTTGGATGCAGTTTAACACATAATAGCATATTTTGTCTCTCAAGAAAATCAATTAGTCTTTCAACAGAAACCAAGTCAAAGAATTTATATTCTGTCTCGCGAAAGGTAGGCATGTACATGATTGTTTTCTTTACATCTTTTCTTTTCTCGTTCAATAACTCTAAAAACTCATTTTCACTCCTTAAGGGCAGGTTTACAATGTTATTTGAAATCAATTCTTCATTTCTAGGATAACCACATACCAAAACCTTATTTGTTTGAAATGCAGATGAAAATATCTGTACTAAATATTTTGAAGTTGTAAGCACATAATCTGATTTTTTTTCGTCTGAAATTCTTCTTGGCATTCTATTTATTTTCTCTTTAAAATTTGAGGGATTCCTAAACTTATCAAACTGATTGTCTTTTTGTATTTTCTTTAGTGGTATTCCATGCCATAAATTAATCCGCTTTGCTCCAGCAGAGAGCAGGTAACATATATCTTTGGAATAATTATCATAAAGATAAACTTTTGCACGTAAGGAATACCAAATTCCTTTTACACTATAAAGAAAGCAGGCTTTATAGTTGTTTTTATTTAGATGTTGAACAATTTCCCTGCTTTTTGATATCCAGATGGCGTCAATATCATTCTTATGCTGCTGACTTAGAAATAAATAAAAGTATTTTGGATTATCTGCAAATCTTCTTCCAAAGGTGCTACCAAATACCCAAATCTTTTTCGAGCGAGGCATGCATATGGATAATAAATGGATAGGCACTAATAAAATTTGTGACCAATATTTTATTCCTTTAAGAACGCGCTTTACCATATCACACCATTTATCTTCCTTTTATTTTACCATTTCTTTAATATTGTCTTTCTTTCAATCGGATCAAGATTACGAATAATTGCATCTTCATAATAAGAATCATTCTTTATATGAGTTGTTGAAACTTCCTCGAATATTGCTCCTTTAGTTGAAGTAAAGGAATGCATTTCCTCTCGTAATACAGTCTGAATATCACCAGGCCTTAGGTATCTATCTTTACCTCCAATATTGACGGTCATGTCACCGTATAATAACTGGAACGTCTCCTCCTTTACCTTATGCATATGCATCGGATGTTTTTGACCCGGTAGAATAACCAACAATTTTTTACAATATTCCCGATTAATAATACTGATAATAATTGCTCCTGTTTGTCTAAAATGTCTCATTCCGTAATGATGGGATAACTCAACCTCAAATTCGCTGCCAAGTGCTATTCCTGCTTCATACAACATACCTTTTGCATCATGAACAACGCTCCTTACCAAATTTACATCTGTTAATATTCTCTTTTCGTATAGCGGATCATTCTTATTGTAGTCTCTGGTTGCAACAAGACCTTCTATAAACTCGCCGCTTGTCATTTGCTTGTCCTGACATGGCATTGCAAAGAAAACATCTTCAAGCATAATCGCATCGCCCTTTTTAATACTCTTCTTTACATACGTACCTCTCATTAGAGAACGAAGTGAATCAATCTCTTCCTGGCTGACATATTTATCATTTTCTTTCTTCGTTCTGCAAATCATTTTGGCATCTATGACTGCCTTTACCCATTTATCAGCCTGCTCCGGATTCATAGAGTATGCATTTAGTGTTATAGTTTCGGTAGGCAATCCCACATGACGTTCCAATATCTTTGCACCTTTTGCTACTGCCAGCATAGCTACAATATTTTCATTGGGATCTTCATGTCCAGAATAACCAATCGTTATTTCCGGATAACGACGATTCATACGATCAATAAAATCCAATTGGAGGCGTTCAAGCGGTGCAGGATACTCTGCAACGCAATGCAAAAAAGCAAATTCACAACCCTTGTGGGTAAAGAAGTTATATAACTTATCTATATCCGACAGTGTCTTACCACCTGTTGAAATTATAACTGGCTTATGTGTAAATGCTATCTTAGTTAAAAGCGGCCAGTCTAAAGCGCTGCAGCTGGCTACTTTGATAATGTCAATTCCCTGATCCATGCACCATTCAACACCATCCTCATCAAAAGGTGTGCTCATTGCAATTAAGCCCTCTTCATGAATGGTATCCACAAGCTGGGTAAACTGATCGAAGTTAAGCCTCGTACTCATGAATCTAGGTATATGATTGATATCTTTTCTTTCTTTAAAATCAGGGTGTACAAATGTATCTAAGTTGCGATATTGCAACTTCACAGCCGCTTTTATATTGTATTTGCGAGCAATTCTACCCATTGCCTTAATGATATCTATCCCGTGCTCAACACTTCCTTGATGGCTGTTTGCCATTTCAAATATGAATAATTCAGAAAAAATATTGCTATTATTTATCATAAAAAAGTTACCTCCCAATTATACAGCATCACGAATCAATATAATTTTATACTTTATATATCGACAAAGTAATATAAAATATTAGCAATTAATGAGAAAGAAATACGTTACTTAATTCTATAAAGTTGAAAGCTAAATATTAATTTTATGCTCATTTACGCCTATCCGGCTAATAAAAAATGCTTAAGTTCTATAACACTTAAGCACTAATTTATCAATATACAACTATTTTTCCAAAAGCTCAATTAATCTATCCATGGATATCATACGATCATCAACATAATAATCGGCATTTGGTTTACCGAAGTGAAGCTCATGATAATGTAATCCCCATTCTCTCAATTGGTTTTCCGTTATTTCTTTCCAATTAATTTTTGTGACATAGCCTCTAGCCGTCAAAAGAATAATCTCATTTCCCATATCATACAGCTTATTAATTATATTAATCATAACAACATTCGGCTGTGCTATGGAATAATCATTATTCACAACAATTTTCGCTATTACTCCATCAATATCAAAAACAAATCGTTTCTGGCCAGAGGTAATTCGAATAAATTCTTCTGCAGTCTTAAATTCGTCCTCTGTATCTATATCAAAATTCTTTTTCATTTCATAACCATAAATCTTTTTTCCAGACATAGACCTCTGCTTAAGAATTACCTCACCTTTCACAATATCGATACAGGCATTTTGATAATAGATTATTGGCAACTGCTGCCTGGGCATGTTGTAGCATTCTGGTATTTCCTTCATAATAGGTAATATGGTTCCATTATCATCTTTAAACCACATTTTATACGGAATCTCCTTAGCAGGAGCAATACTTCGAACTGAATCATACGAGGAATCTTTAAGCAGTATTTCTATCATTGCATCAATATCTTCCACATCGCGGATAGGATATGTTGGTCTTAGTTGTACAACCACATCTGCATGATAACCTTCATTCTCTTTAAGATAAGTCAAACAATGATAAAATACATCAATATCCAGAGCCGTATCTGTCGCATATTCTATCGGTCTTATAAACGGAACTTCTGCTCCATATTCCTTACCTATATTGGCATAAGCCTCACTATCTGTGCTTAAGATAATACGATTAATATACCTTGACTTCTTAGCATGCTCGATAGAATAGCTTAGCATTGGCTTTCCATTAATCAAACGGATATTTTTATGAGGTACACTTTTCGAACCGCTTCTGGCTGGTATAATAGCTAATATATTCATGACTTATCCTTCCTGATTAATTGCAGATTCATAATTAATATACTTGAAAAGGCTGAATTCTCTCCTCCATAAGAGGTAACAACGCTAAAGCACTCTTATGAATTGCTTTATATACCTCAAGAGACTTGGTATAGGTTCTTATTTGATTTCCAATCCTATCATCAGATAACTGATTTATGGTTTCCGTTTGCTCAGTTGTATATTTTGCTGCAAAATCATTTAATAATTGATATACACTCATCTCATATATTTCCTGATTATACCGTGCTAATCTCTTTAGTTTTATTTGATATTCATTATTTGAGATACGATCTTTTTGCGCCGCTGGAATTAATTCTTCCAGGATATCAATAGCTGCCTGTGCTTTCTCTGCAATAAGGCCCAAGTCAGCTGCGCCTTCCTGAAAATATTGATACACTTCTGGAAGTTTATCCTTACTAATCGCTGGCTTTTTATTTCGTAGTATAGTATCTACGTCAATTTCTTTCAAGCAGTATTTAAGAATCGCCTCTGATAATGCCATAATTTGTGTACCTTTAATCTTTGCCCCACCTTCTGTAGCGTCAATTACATCAACTTTAGGACATCCAGCAATAGTCTCTTCAAACCATAGAAGATAGGTATACCAATCATATCTCGCCTTTACCATATTCCCATAAATATCTTCCACCATCATCATAGCACCTTCTCCAGAGTTGTATGCATTATTAATCACGCCTCCGGCATGCGTTAGCTCGCCCTGATAGCACAAATCCTGTCCAATCATAATAATTCTTCGAAAACCTAACATGATACAGATGGCAAAAGCTGCCGTAGCTACACAACCTCCAACTCCAAAAACGGATTGTTTTTTCCCTATACTTTCGAAGAGACCCTTCAGAAATATTTCATTGGAATAAAATATTTTTTTCCCTTGATGTAAATCCAGTAAATATGGATTGCTTGATGATTTACAAAAGAGTGGAATTTCTTTAAATCTTTCATCCGAAAAATGCTTTAAAGATTTAGCAGCATCCAATGTTACAACAAAATCCGGAATAATATCTCTTTGTAAAAGATACTTAAGGGCACTGTCTACTGCAAATATAATAGACTTTCCCTTCGCTTTTACTAAATCATCTATGTTTTTGTCCAGCGACGGTCCTGCAGATACAATAATTGCAGGCACGTCTTTGGGGATATCCTCTATTAATTCTTCCATCAGATTACATTGTTTTATATGCTTAAAATTTACAATCTCATTACACGTCATGATGGCACCCCAAAATGCCTCAGTATTTTTATTCACTATGGATTTTATTCTTTGATCCTCAAATATCTTTGAAAAATCCGTATACTCTTTAGTAAATATTCTGTCATATTGAGGATGTATACACTTTATTTGGGATACCAGATTGGTCCAATCTACATAGTCACTGATTAGAACTGAATATTCCTTTTGATTAATTCCTTCCACGCTAATCGAGACCCTGTCATCCTGCAATAAATCAGTAATATCATAATTCTTCAATGTATGTAAGAAGATATTAACTGATGGTTCATAAATCAGCAAAAGATCAGTCTCTTTCCTTTTTTTCATTAATTCTCTTGCAAAGATCCCATTTCCTAACCCAAACATTGAAACTACAATATTTACACTATTAAAGTTAAATTGCTTTGCCCATTCTTCTGCCTCATTCAACGGTCGATACGCGCTATTTAGTCGAATTGAATTATTATCTTTCATATAAATAATGGCTTTATTTCCATCCTTGGTGTCTACTGAGGTAACTGGACATTCTGATTCCAGCCAAGAAGAATTATAGTTTAAAACGCCTTCATAAAGCACATTATTGTAGTCTTTTATCACGCTTAAATTCTTTTCTAAATAATCCATTCTGGTCACCTCTAACGTTTCATATTTTATAAAATAGCTGTCAACTGCTCAACAATCTCATATTTTAGTATATCCGATAAAAGGATGTAATCAAGTTCTTCCATTGCATTTAATGCTTGCGCTAAATTATTCATGAGCTTATCTAAATCAAATCCCTCGATTAGACCAATCTCATTTATTACTTCAGTCAAATCACCCAGTACAATGTTTAATTTATCATAAGCTTTTCTTTGCTCCTGTTTATATAAATCATTACAAACCAGTTCTAAGCCTTCAATAACATCCTTTACATGAACTTTTAAATCCTCCATAAAATACCCAACCTTTCTCCATAACTATAAACATAGAACCCTGGCCATATACGAGTAAAATAACTCGTTAATTTGTTCTATAAAATTTATTTTTATACTCCCTTCTATAGTCAAAGAGTATTTTCAAATCATTTGTAACTTATTCCAGTATAAACTATTTATAATAATTGTAACTACTCTGTGCCTTCGCGTTTATACGGTTTCTTTGATTTACTTAATCCGTTTCTTCCTTCTTGAAGTTCTGAATAGTTACATATAGCATTCAAATTTACAAGATAAACGACAAGTTGTTTCACTTGTCATGAATTAAAGTGTAAAAGGGCCGACCCTCAGGTCGGCCCTATATACTAAGGTACTTAAGAAATTACTGTAATAATGACAACACGCCTTGTGTAGACTGATTAGCCTGTGCTAACATAGACTGAGCTGCCTGCTGAAGAATGTTGTTCTTCGCATACTTAACCATCTCTTTAGCCATATCTGTATCACGAATACGGGATTCAGCTGACTGTAAATTCTCAGCAGCGTTATCTGCATTTGCAATAGTATGCTCTAATCTGTTCTGAAGAGCACCAAGTTTGGATCTTTCAGTAGAAACAGTCTTGATAGCATCATCAATAGTCTTGATAGCTGCAGTTGCTTTAGTATAGCTCATAACCTTAGCAGAAATAGAAGAAACGCCTAATTTCTTAGCAGTCATAGTATTAATGCTTAAGGAAATGCTCTGGGTATTATTAGCACCAATTTGGAAATTTTTGCTCTTGAAAGAACCATTTAATAACTTCTGAGTATTGAACTCTGTCTGATCTCCGATACGAGTGATCTCGTCTTGAAGAGCAGTGATTTCTTCTTTGATAGCAGTACGATCTGCATCAACGTTAGTATCATTAGCTGCCTGTACAGTAAGCTCTCTCATTCTCTGAAGAATGGAGTGAGTTTCATTTAATGCACCTTCTGCTGTCTGGATTAAGGAAATACTATCCTGTGCATTAGTAGAAGCCTGTTCAAGACCTCTGATCTGTCCACGCATCTTTTCGGAGATGGAAAGACCTGCTGCATCATCGCCTGCACGGTTAATTCTATAACCAGAAGATAATTTTTCTGTTGATTTTCCAAGATTAGTTGTAGTAATACCTAATTGTCTGTTTGTGTTGGCTGCTGCCATATTATGTTGAACTACCATATTTAATTCCTCCTTGAATTGATAGTAGCATCCATGCTACCTATTTGTTATGTTAGTATACAGAATTGTCTAAATGAGTTCCGGCCGTACGCTCCATCTCTAACATTCTTTCATTCTGATCTACTTGTATTATATATCGGATTAATTTTTTATAACTTTATAGCAAATCTTATATTTTTTTAATTTTTTTTGTCTAAGAAATACGCCTGTCCCTGATGCTGGCCGGTCATATTTTTATAGTAGTTTGAAACCATCTGATTATTAACTTTAAAGTTCTTAATTTCAGATCGTTTTTTTAACAACACATTATCCATCTTTATTTTATTGCGTTTCTCAAGGGCCTGAAGCTTCATATTTAAGTCCGTTATGATTGTAATCAGGTCCTTCAGTTCCTGCACATGTGTCTCGTAATTTTTAGGATTATTAGATAACAGCTCTTTAATCCTCTGATAAATTTGTTCAAAACCATCATCCAGCTGTATTAAGATATTTAATTGTTTTTCTTTTTCAGAAATTGTGTCTAAGAATTCCTCTTTCTCAATATCACCTTTGTCAATCAATATTTCCTGAATTAAGGTGTACTTTAATAATTCTTCTAAGACATTAATTTTTTTCTTCAAAGTATCTTTTAGTAAAATAAAATATGTTTGATTTTGATTATTTACTTCCATCAAAGCCCTTCTTTCATATCAGGATTATTCCCTTTTACGCTTGTCTGGATAGTTTCATGATATCTTTCCAGGCGTCACGCATTTCTCTGATGTAGTCCAGTGCTTCCTCAAGTATAACCTTGTCCTTTTTAATATTGGCATCGATTAATCTTCTATAAATATAATCATAAATCTTATCAAATTCACTTGCAATAGGATACTTAAAATCCAAGGTGCCTCTAAGTTCAGTTATAATTCTTTCTGTCTTAATTATATTTAAATTTGTTTTCTGTATATCATTTTTCTCCATTGCCATAATTGCCAGGTTTGCAAATTTAATTGCTCCCTCATATAGCATTAAAGTTAGCTCTGCTGGTGACGCAGTTAATATTTTACTATTGCCATAAGCAGCTGCTGCATTTGTTGCCATAACTTCTCCTCCTATTTCAATTGAAATCCTATACTATTTCTAACTCTGCCCCAACATCGACAAGAAGGAAGAGCTCTGTGAATTCATTTTAGACATAGCTGATTCCATTGCCGTGAATTGCTTATAATACTTACTTTCAAGCGTACTTAATTTTGACTCCATACTCTTTAGGCTCGTATTATATTCCCTTAGTTTACTGGTCATTTCTTTATCATTATAAAAATTCAAAGCACTTTTGATGGTAGAGCTCTTCATTTTATCTGATAGATCAGTATATAAATCATTCATTATCGTCGTTAAAGCAGTTATAGTAGTTTCTGGATCCTCCGTCAAAGCCTTCTTTAACTTGTCTGCAGTTCCAGCAACTGTTGAATCCTCACTATTACCGTTGATATGTAACAACCCTTTTTCTGTGTAGGCACCTGTATTAATACCAAAAGTGGAAAGCGAATAGCTTTTTCCATTTACAGTAACGCTTTTTCCAAGCCCAGTTCTTAATGAGTTGATTACCGAGTTTAAAGAATCATCTCTACGAAGCAGTGACGTTTTAATTTTCGACTCCCAATTTTCAATCTGTGTGTCAGTCATTGCCTCTTTCTGCTCATCTGTTAATGGATCATATCCCTTAGCTGATGCAGCACCATAGGTTTCGTTCATCTCTTTTAGAAGCTCATTATACCCTGTAATAAAGCTCTTTACCATATTATAAACAGCATCTGTATCCTTTGCAACTACTAGGTTAAGAGTCTGATCTTCTGTAGCTCCTTTTAGATTAAAGGTTAGTCCATTTGCCGTAATGGTATTATTTTTACTTGTTAGCTTAGCTCCATTATACTCAACAACTGCATCTTTGGGCTGTACTATTGATAATCCACCAGCATCAACTACCAATTCGTCGTCAACAATACTTGTCGTAATATCTGCTAAACCAAGATTAGATAAACTATCTATTGAAGTTGATGTCATGGTAAAGGCATTTGCAGCACCACTGTCCGTCGAACTAAGGAAAAATCTTTTCTGCGTTGCATCGTAATTCGCATTAATGCCAGCACTCTTACAAGCATCAATAAAACTGCCGACCGTGGTCGAGCTGTCAACACCTAGCAAGACTTCTTTGATGCCGCCTTTGATTGTGATGATGTTACTATCTGTATCACTAAAACCAAGGTCCGTCAATAAGGTACTTCTTCCAATTGCTTTTCCATTCTTATCTGCAGCCACTACATCTCCTGTTACATACTGTGAGCTAGCAAGTTGTTTAATTTTAAGAGTATGAGTTCCAACTGCAGCATTCGTATCAGCTGTTACAGCCACCTTACTACTATCCGATACCGTTACTCCTTTGGTATTATAGTTACCCTGGAGCCTCATTTTTGATAAGGAATCCGTATAAAACTTATATATTTTTGAATTTAAAGTTTGCCACTTCTCCTGCTTCCATTCAAGAGTTGTAATTTTGTTATTTAATTTCGTAGTTTTTTGGCGCTCTGCTTTCATTAATTCAGCAACCATGCTCTCGGTATCCATACCGGATGCTAAGCCTGATAATCTAATAGCCATACTATCACTCCTTATCTCTTTTCATCCACAAGCATACCTGCCAACTCCCACATCTTTTCAACCATTTCGATTGCCTTTTCCGGGGGTATCTCACGGATAATTTCTTTCGTGTCACTATCGTATACTTTAATGGAAACTCTTTTTGTCTCCTCATGATATGTAAATTCACATCTGGTACGTTGATCTTTAAACCTATTATTTGCCTTTGATAAGGCATCTTTTAATTGTTTCTCTGATACAGATCCTTCTTTTTGTTCGTTAGCGCGATCACCCAATTGATCTTTTCCTGACTGATTACCCGCTGTAACCTTAGTTGCTCCTGGGATCTCAGTAACATTAATTGTGGGTTGACTTACCTCTTGCACTGAATTTGATTCAACCCTCGGTTTTACTACAGGTTTTACCTTATCTTGATAAACGGCACCTGATATTCCTTCCAACGACATAAATATTACACCTCCATGTGTTATATAAAAATTATTAATCGTCCCTTGCTGTCATCCTTGTCTACAACTTGTATCTCGGGAATTGTCTTAATAAACATATCGGCTAAATAATTCAAAATGTTTATAGCGAATTAGTAAAAAAGAAGCAAAAAAGCTCTCATAAGCACATAATTTATGTAATTACATGTTTATGAGAACTTCTAGTTGTATGAAAATATAAGTGAAGTAATTCGAGATACCTGCATCTGTATACAGCTGTCAGAAACTTACACTGTTAATTTATCCAGTTTAATTTATTATTTACTTAAATAATTTCTTTAAAACATCTTCGGTTGGCTGGGACTGTGCGGCTTCCTGATTGGATTCCTTGATCTGAAGATATATTTCTTTTCTATAAATCGGTACTGATTTCGGTGCATTAATACCAATCTTTACCTGGTCACCTTTAACCTCTAATATCGTAATTTCCACATCTGCTCCGACAATTATAGACTCATTCACTTTTCTTGATAGGGCCAACATATTATTTGCCCTCCTTTGCTGACTTATGTGCCACTAATTGTTCGTAAAAGTGGTATTTAACCTCATATTCTGAATTCTCAATAATTATCTGTGCACCTTTTCTCGACTCCGAATTAATAATAAAGGGAGCCTTTAGATTTGCTGTGATTTTCTCAATATCTTGAGGCACTGTAATCGAAACCAATACAACAATATTATCCTCGCTTAAGTCTCCTAATGGCTTTAATAACTCGTCCTCAACCTCTGGGTTATAATTTTCTTTCACTAGAAATGGACTTACTATGGGTATTGCCAATGAAGGGATATCAAGACTTTGCAACCATGTAATATCCGCTCTCTCACCATCTTCATCATCAAATAATAATGTATATTTTTTGCAATCTTCAAAACCTAAAATCCCATTATCAAAGGATATTATTTTATCTTCATCCAGATCGATCTCGCCAAAATGTCTTGTCTTTACCAGCATGATATATCCATCCCTTCCGCACTGAATCTTTCGTTTTTATGCATTAATTATTTATAAAAAGTCTAACAGCGACTTTTGAACAACCTTGGATACCGCTGAAAGCGATGCATTGTAGATTGTTTCTGCTGCATTATACTTTATTACAGTCTCTACCATATCTACATCTTCATTCTTAGATAATAAATCTTCAAAATCTACTTTCTGTGTAGAGAGCCTGTTTTCCGTAAGTTCCAGTCTAACGTAACGGCTGCCCAAATCAGCAACTGCCACATTCACTCTGTCCTGTTCCTGGTTCGATACAGTAATTCCTGTTGAGAATGCCTTTTGCATAATATTCTTTTTTAGTTCCAGCTCCGTATCCAACTGCTCTTTTAATTGATTATAACGGTCAATATCATCTTGTGAAAGCGATGTATCCGATAAACGTTTTTTTACTTCATCTATCTTAGCTTCTGTTTTAATAACGTCATCTACGGTACTAAGAATATAATCTATATGCCTTCCCATTTCATGAGAAATGGCATCAGAGCCCTCTGTATTAATTGTGAGTTTCTGATTATAATTTACTTCATATTGAATTTGCTGTTTTTCCTTTGTATAAGTAATTTCACCTTGCTCTGGCTTAGAACTATCCGTCATTACACAATTGAAATAGTGTTCTGGTTTCAGGCTTCCGCTTTCAAAACCTGTTTTGGAATAAGTAATCTCCATTTTATCCGCAGTTCTAAGGTCCTCATACACCGAACCACTTAGTATAATCTCACCTGTCTCCGGAATATAGTGGGCTTTCCCGTCATCTGGTAAGTACGCCATTGGATCTGTAACTGATATTGATTCTATCTCGGTAAACGATACAGAAGAATTTCCCTTAACAACCTGGAAACTATCCGGTGCTGTTGTACTCAAACCATCGTAAGACAATTGAATACGGTGAATTACATTATTAACCGGAGCAGCAGAGAAATCCAAATCATCAAAATCACTAAGTTCATAAGCTCCGCTTACCTTATTTATCGTTTGAATGCTTTGACCTGAAACATCCTCTGTTATCTTATAAGTAAGGTTGTTCATATCCTCAGAAAAAATTAACGGACTGTCTGTTTTATAGCCTGTGAATACATATCTTCCTGCATAATTTGTATTACCTTCCTGGTAAATCTGTTGTTTCAACTGATCCAAATTAGATACAATTGAATTTCGATCATTGGCAGTCAATGTATCCGAGCTTCCCTGTACACAATAGGTGTTGACCTGTTTTAAAATTTCATTCACAGTTGTTAATGCGGATTCTGTTACATCCATCCAGGATTTAGCATCCGGAATATTCTTTTCATAATACTGACTAAGTTCCGATAAGCTGGTTCTAAGTTTCAAAGCTCTAACTGTTATGATAGGGTCATCGGAAGGTCTTTGAATCTTCTTTCCTGTTGAGTACTGCTGTTCTAAGTTTGTCATATTAACTTTATTTTTATTTATATTACTCAACATATTGTTTGTCATCATTTTGTTCGTTATTCTCATTATCCAACCTCCTGACCGAAATTGTTATTATTTTTGATTTTCATTTAATAGTTTTATTTAATAACTTTAGTGAAAAGTAATCCCTAGACACCCATGTAATTGATTAACTTATCGTAAATCTCATCCATAACACTGATTACTTTTGCTGATAAATTATATGCATTTTGAAAGCGCACCAGATTCATCGCCTCTTCATCCACATCAACGCCGGAGATGGAAAGTCTCTGGTTTCTGATTGCATCCAGCATATTCGCCTGGCCTTCTGAAAATGTATTTGCTTTTGCTGTATCAATACCAATTT
The DNA here is from genome assembly GCA_047606065.1 of Mobilitalea sp. Classification (GTDB taxonomy): domain Bacteria; phylum Bacillota; class Clostridia; order Lachnospirales; family Lachnospiraceae; genus Mobilitalea. Next base: position 11,472 of record JASGEU010000109.1, on the reverse strand, counting down.
CTGCGATCATGGTCTGGAAAAACCCTTCCGGAGCTCCTTGCTTGAATAGCATTTTATTTCCTTTTAAAGCAATAAGCTTATCAATTATACTATTATCCTCTGCTCCATTAACCACATCACTCGAAGCTGCAAGCAGCTTTGAATTAGCTATAAGTTCTTTGCTGATGCAAAAATTCTCTGCTGTCATTAAATAATAGGAACCATATAAAGGTTGGTTTTCATCTATTTCTTCTGCATAGCCACCTGTCTGGGAATTAAAAGTATCGTAATCGTAATATTCACTGTCTTCCGAACCTTCTAAAGGGCCAAAAGTGTAAGTTCTGCCACTGACCTTGCTGGTGGCATTAAAGAAATCCATTCCCGAATTACCATTTAAGTCAACTCCAGACCGATGAATGTCATTGAAAGCCTTCGCAAAGGTTCTGGCAAATTCGTTTAACTGACTCATATAATAAGGAATACCCTTATAATCAATACTCTCACCAATTGATGAAGGCTGATCTGTAACATCAGTCACAACTGAATCTTTAAGTTCAAAGGTATAGATAAAGTTACCACTTTCAGAATCTTTTGTGACCTCAAAACCAGTGTAGACATATTCTCTGTTTCCAACTGTAAGAACACCAGTTTCCGGTATATTCAGCTTTTCCACTGAATTTATATTGGTATCTGTCATAACTATGTGAGAGTCACCTGACTGTGCACTTACTGATCCACGTAAATTATGCTGATTATTACCATCTCGGACTTCTAATAACGCCTGCAATGCTCCTCCAAGGGTTGCACTTCGTTCATTAAAGGACTGCCCATTACTCCAGGCAATATCATAAAGCCCATCAATATCATTCTGGTTTACTTTTTGCTCTCTTGGAACTACTTTTAATTTATTGGTGTTTACACCATCCACCAGCACGGCTCCGTCCAGCTTGACTACATAGCTGGTTACACCAACTTCCGACCCAACTGTTTTTTCTGTTACCGATATATTTGCAATTTGAGAAAGCTCATCCACCAGCAATGCTCTTTGATCTCTTAAATCATTTGCTTTTCCACCATTTACTTCCAGCGTGTTAATTTGCTTTGTTAATGATGCTACCTGCTGTGAGATAGAGTTTATATGTTCCACTTGATTACGGATCTCAAAGTTACACTCTTCCTGAACACTCTTTAAATTTGTTGAAATTGAGTTGAAATATTCCGTCACGCTTTGTGCATAGTTAATTACTTGAGTACGAACAGTAAGACTTGAAGGATTCTTCAACAGTTCCTGCAAGCTGTTGTACATCGAATTAAAGGTAGTTGTAAATCCATCATCATTTATATCATTAAAATAGTTTTCAATCTCTGTCATATAATGTGATTTACTGTCATATTCACCATACAATGCATTGTTCTTTCTAAACTTCAAATCATAGTACTCGTCTCTTAACTGCGTTACACCACCGATTGCTACACCGGTACCTGCCATGCCATAGGAACTATTCATCAAAAGAGCTTTCCCTGCCTTCTGACTCATAACCTGTCGAGTATAGCCCTCTGTTTCCGAATTAGTTATATTATGAGCGGTTGTATCAAGTGCAGCTTGATACGCATAAAGTCCAGTCTGTCCTATATTTAGTCCAAAAAATGTTGATGCCATACTTTCACCTCTTTACCTTGTTATTCCTATGCTAACTTTACAATAATATCTTCCAGCATTTGACTGACAACATTTACATAGCGTGCTGCCGCATTATAGGCATGCTGGTATTTAATCAAATTTGTTAACTCTTCATCCGAGGATACACCAGTCACCTGCATTCTTTGGTTATCAATACTTTCTACCATGGATGCCTGATTAACACTAATTGTATTTAACTGTTCACCGCGGTTTGCTATTTCTGATATAAACGAAGTGTAATAATCATCAAAGTTATTCTTTGTCAGGGTGTTTGGAGATAAGGTTGAAAAAGGTTCCTGCCATTTCGACAGCAGCTTATCCACTGCTGCAATATCATAGTCACCTGATCCCGTATTACTGGAAAGTGCAATTAAGGCATAGCTATTTAAAATACTTGGATTTACCTCAATTTCTCCAAGTGTAAATAACGAATAATTATCAGAAGGATCTTCCTCATGGTAAACACGCGCTGTAATCGTCTCTATATCTCCATTTTCATTAACAATCTGTAACTCTTCCGGTTCTCCATAGCGAGGGGATGATTTTCTGCTGAATAAACCTTCGCCCATTGTTGCATCTGCATCCATACCAACTGGTGCGTTTGCCTCATCTAATATTGTCAATTTTGTACCATCGGTTAAAGTAACTGTTTTGTTGGGGCTTAAAATATCATTAATCGTAGTGGTAATACCATGGATCAACTGATCAAATTGTGCCTGAACTGTCATAATTACGGAAGAATTAATTTTATTGTTGTAATCGGAAACCGCTGCATTATACAAGGTATCGGTCTCATAATTACTTCTCACCGGAATGTCTGTATAATTTGCTTGTTTCGATCCTCTAGCAACTAATAAGCCTTTTAACGATCCAATATCCGTATTTTTTTCAGCAGTTGGAACTTTATCAAGGTTAAATACATCCGCGCCGCCATATGCCGCCCATACAGGCTTTAGCATCTGGGTTGTATCATCAACTGGAACTGTATTCATAAGAAATACTGCATCTTCTGTAACGAAAGGCATCCCTTCAAAATTCACGTTAACAATTCCGGTTGTATTCTCTTTATATGTAATGTTTCCATACTTTCCAAGCTCATCCAGCAAACTATTGCGTTGATCTCTTAAATCATTTGCTTTCTCAACACCTGTACTTTCATATTGTCTGATTTTCAGGTTCAAAGCCTTTAATTCTTTGCCAATTTCATTAATGCGATTAACCTGGTCTTTAATCTGTGTATTTAAATTAAGTTGATAATCCGTTAACTGTTTTGAGATATTCTCTGCTCTTTCTAAAAAAGTTACCGCTGACTGTATCAGAGTAGCTCTAGCCACAACACTATCCGGCTCTTTGCCAAGCTCCTGCAAAGAGGTCCAGAAGGTATTCAGAGATTTTTGAAAGGTCTCTCCTTCCAATTCGCCAAATAAGCCCTCTACCTCGTTAACTGCGGAGTATTGAGCTTCATAAAAGGCCTCCCGGCCAATTTCCTGGCGATAGGCCTGATCAAGAAACGTATCCCTTACTTGTTTTACGGTAGCAAAATTAGCCCCTAAGCCTTTCTGCATAGAGGATAAATATGACTCTCCCGTTTTAATATAGCCAAAGTCCGTCAATACCGCTTGTTGCCTAACGAAACCCTTCGTATCAACGTTCGCTAAATTATGAGAGGTTACATTCAAAGCCGCCTGACTTACATTCAGACCAGACACACCAATATATAAGCCACTTAAAGAACCCATGAACTCCACCTGACCTTACTCTTACTGTTTCGCATCAAACATCCGTGTTCCTTGCGATTGGGCTTCGTATTGAGAAGCTCCCTTTGTGTAAGTATTGTTCCCCGGCGCCATCCTTGTGCTTTGAATAAAATTCATATTGAATTCTATCATCTCTAGGGATTGTTGTATTAAAGATTTATTGCGATTGTTCACTTCTACAAGTGTATCAATCACCTTTTTAAGATTATCATGTAATATAGAAAGCGCTTTCTGCTCCTTGGGCTGATTTTCCATCAATCCAACCAGAGTTTTAAGCGTAAACTCACCAGATTTTCTATTTATTACGGTTTTTATATTTATCATAACATTGTCTCTTTTGTGTTCCAGAGCACTGATTTTATCAACCGATAATTGTTCCTTTTTCGTAATTTCCTGTAAAGCAGCCAGGTCATTTTTTACGATGACCTGTGTCTTCTCATTCGCTATCGGTATTAAATTCTGATAAACATCATATTCCTGCTCCAAGATTAAGATCAATTCATCAATTAAACTTGCCAAAGTTAAACCTCTTTCCTATGCAGGTGCAATCTTAAGCCGTTGACCCGCTGACCAAAATTTACAGGTCAGCGTTATCAATCAACTTGTCTGCAACATCTTTGATTGTGATGTTATAAGTTCCAGCTTCCATACGCTTTTTGATATCCTCCAGAGTTGCCTCTCTGATATCCGGAGTGCGTGCTACAACCTGCTTTGCAATCTGATAATCCTTACCAGCTTGTGATAGTTCAAGCTTATCGCTAAAACTGCTGCTTGTTGGCTTTGCTGTATTCTTGACACTGGTTGACTTATATAATTCACTAACCTTATTGAATGCATCAATACGCATCCTCATCACCACCCATCTTCACCGAAAACTCTATAGGTTTCCTGCTGCTTATAATATTTATCGGAAGATTCTTAATTAATATTATAGTATTTTAAAACTTTCTTTGAGAAATTATCCAGATATAGCGACAAAATTCCTAAAACTGTACAGGATTTTTAAGTCTTTAAATATTAAGATATAGAAAAAAGAGATTGTTGCAAAATTGATTTTCATTCTTCGCAACAACCTCTTTTTATTACTTGATTCTATTTTTTTATTTTACTTTTCATTAACTTAATTGCTTTTTGCAGCTGATTATCCTTATCAATCGGGATTGTAACTTCCTTTGCAAGTTCGTCATTCAACTCAATCGAAACATCTGGTGTAATACCAGTACCATGAATATTACGTCCATTTGGAGTATAATATTTTGATATTGTAAGTTTTACTGCTGTACCATCTGATAAAGGTATCACCTGCTGTACGATTCCTTTTCCAAAGCTGGTGGTTCCAACGATTGTAGCCGTCTTATAATCTTGTAATGTACCTGCAAAAATCTCTGCAGCACTTGCGCTATTACCGTTAATTAATACTGCCATAGGAACTTTTACAGTTTTATCATCTGTAGCGCTTTCTTCCTTACGTACATTATTTTTATCCATGGTATAAACAATCAGTTCAGGAGGAAGTAAGCGATCCAGGACATTAACTACAGAATCCAGCAATCCGCCAGGATTATTTCTTACATCCACAATCAGAGCCTTCATTTTTTGCTTTTCCAAAGCATCCACTGCCTTGTTAAATTGTGTAACAGTTACTTCATCAAACTGGGTAATAATGATATAGCCTATGCTATTATCCAGCATCTGATACTCAATGGTCGGAACTTCAATCTCTTGTCTGGTTATGGTGAACTTCAAAGGTTCTTTCTCACCTTCACGCCCTATGGAAAGTTCTACTGTAGTACCTTCAATTCCTTTCATATGACCAACCACTTCAGATAAATCTTTTCCTGTTACTTCCTCACCATCTACCTTAATAATAATATCTCCTGGTAGAAGCCCTGCTTTTATTGCCGGACTGTTCTTGAACGGTTTTACAATCGTAATAATACCGGTCTTTACATCTTGACTAACGGTCGCTCCTATTCCACAATAAATACCAGAAGAGCTTTCCATCAGTGCGCTATACTCTTCTTTGGTAAAATAAGTAGAGTATGGATCTTCCAAGCTGCTGATAAACCCTTTGTATATACCATCCTCAAAGGAAACATTATCAACACTTTCAAGATAATTTGTATCCACTAGTTTTTCAAGAAATTCTAATTTTTTCATTATTTTGTTGTAGTTGACTTCTGCCGAAGGTTCTTCAACCTCTTGATTATTAGAAATCTCCTTGGCATCACTACTGTCTGCCTCCGTTTTATCACTAAAATAGAACAATGCAGCCACAAGCAATACGAAAATAAATAAGGCGCTACCGATTCCAGTTAATAAACCGGTCAAAAAGTTCTTTCGCATAATAAACACACCTCCATTTGCCAATATCATTAACCTATCAAAGAAACTGATATTTTTCACTAATACAGGCTTTACCTTTTTGAAAAGCACGGCTGTTGCAAAACTTCAGGTATACTCCCTTGTCTTGCAACAGCCTTATTATTAATAATCCAATTGTTCCATATACTTCATGTATTTTACAACCATAAGTGCAATCTTAAATGTAATTGCATCTTCAAACACACGAAGATCAAGATTAGTACTCTTTTGCAGCTTATCAAGTCTATATACCAACGTATTACGATGGATATATAATTGTCTTGAGGTCTCGGATACATTTAAGCTGTTTTCAAAGAACTTATTGATTGTTGTGAGTGTCTCTTCATCGAAATCATCTGGAGATTTGCCTTCAAAGATTTCCTTAATGAACATCTTACAGAGTGGCATAGGTAACTGATAAATAAGTCTGCCAATACCTAAATTATTGTAAGCCACTACATTTCTGCCGCTATAGAATATCTTACCGACATCCAACGCCATCTTGGCTTCCTTATATGATCTGGATACATCTTTAATCTCATTCACTATGGTACCATAGGATACATGCACCTTTGTCATAGCTTCTGTATTCAACATATCGAGGATAACCTTAGCCGTCTTATTTAAGTCGTCATAGGACTCATTCTGTTTCACTTCTTTTACAAGAATAATATTCTTCTCATCAACAGCTGTAATAAAATCTTTTGTCTTACCAGAGAACAGACTTCTTACTGTCTCTAATGCATTCGCATCCTTTTCATTCTTTGTCTCGATGATATAAACCACACGTCTTGCTTCCGTATCAATATGAAGTTTTTTAGCACGGTTGTATATGTCTACAAGAAGAAGATTATCTAACAACAGGTTCTTAATAAAGTTATCCTTGTCGTATCTTTCTTTATAAGCAACCAGTAAATTCTGTATTTGGAAAGAGGCAATCTTTCCAATCATGAACACATCCTCACTGTCACCTCTTGCTAGAATAACATATTCCAACTGATGCTCATCAAATACCTTAAAAAACTGATAACCCTGTATTGCCTGGCTGTCTGCTGGTGACGCCACAAAAGATAATACAGCATTTTCATACTGATCCGCATTTTCAATGGTAGTAGCAAGCACTTTACCTTCCGTATCCATAACACAAATATCGATACGAGTGATCCCTTTTAATCCATCGATGGTGCTTTGAAGAATTTGATTGGAAATCATGATTTCACTCCTTTATATTATATTTCTATTTTTCTTTAAAATTCATGTATACGAAAGATATTTTAACATTGAAATTCAAAGAAGTAAACTAATTTTATTAAATTTGCATAAATATTTTAGTAAAATACTATCAAAAAACAAACTTATATCATTTGTTTAATGTGTGAACTATATTGAAATGAATTATATTTGCATTGCCAAACACCTTGTCCTATCCATCTTTTGAAGTATATATCAAAAATTTGCTCTATGTCACGAGTGCGTATATATCTATCAAAGTAAAGCTTTGTTGCTGCTTCACTTTACTTTTGTGTATACAAGAGGAAACGACAAGCCGTTTCACTTGTCATGAATAAAAAAGGGAACACCTAAGTGTTCCCCATAATAAATCTATTTATTAGTTAGTAATAACCTGTTCTGTTTCTTTATCAAATACATGAAGTTTAGACATATCAAATGCAATCTTTAATGTATCATCAGGTCTTGCTGTAGTACGAGGATTAACACGTGCTGTAATTTCTAATGTTTCGTCTACGCTGAAGTATAAGAACACTTCTGCACCTAATAATTCATATACTCTAACGGTAGCATCAAGAACGCTATCAGGAGAGTTGCTTAAGAATACTTCTTCATCATGAATATCTTCTGGACGAATACCAATTACTACTGTCTTGCCATCATAGCCGCCATCGATTACCTTCTTAGCTTTTCCTTCTGGAAGTTTTAAGGTATTAGCACCAAAAGTTACAAATACATCGCTACCCTTCTTAGATACAACTGCATCTGCAAAGTTCATCTGTGGAGATCCCATGAAACCAGCAACGAATAAGTTCTTTGGCTTGTCATATAAGTTCTGTGGTGTATCTACCTGCTGAACTAAACCATCCTTCATAACAACGATTCTTGTTCCGAGTGTCATAGCCTCTGTCTGATCATGTGTTACATAGATGATAGTAGTCTGTAATCTCTGATGTAATTTAGAGATCTCGATACGCATCTGTACTCTTAACTTAGCATCAAGGTTTGATAAAGGCTCATCCATAAGAAATACCTTAGGATTACGAACGATAGCACGACCCATAGCAACACGCTGTCTCTGTCCACCGGAAAGAGCCTTTGGCTTACGGTCTAATAAACGCTCGATATCAAGAATTCTAGCCGCTTCTTGAACATATTTATCAATTTGATCCTTAGGAACTTTTCTTAACTTTAAACCAAATGCCATATTGTCATATACAGACATATGTGGATACAAAGCGTAGTTCTGGAAAACCATCGCAATATCTCTGTCCTTAGGTTCAACATCATTTACTAATTTGTCGCCGATCCATAACTCACCGGATGAAATCTCTTCGAGTCCTGCGATCATACGAAGTGTAGTTGACTTACCACAACCTGAAGGTCCTACGAAGATGATGAATTCTCTATCAGCTATCTCAAGATTAAAATCTTTAACAGCAACTACTCCGTTAGGATACTGCTTTGTTATGTTCTTTAAAGATAAACTTGCCATTTTATATCCTCCTAAAAATTAGCTTCCATGAGCTCTTGTACATTTCCTTATATCGTAATGATACAACATTTCATGTTTATAAACCATATCCCATTTTAACAAAATAGGTTTTTGGCTTTTGTATAATTTGTATATGAGGTTCAAAAATAAGTAGATTTACCGATAATAGAGCAAAATATTCTTGAAATTACTGTCTATATTCAATAAATCCCTCTCCCATAACCTCTCTTGCATCACAAACAATTACAAAAGATTTACGGTCAATGTTCTGCGCTATTTCAGTTATTTTAACAATTTCTTTCTTGGAAACTACGCAGAAAAGCATTTTTTTATCTTGATTGGAATACATTCCCGTAGCACTGATGCCTGTAACTCCTCTGTCCATCTTATGCAGGATATCGGCTGCAATTTTCTCATATTCATCCGAAATAATATATGCCATTTTGGCAAATTTCAGACCTTCCAATATACCATCCGACACTTTAGCAACAACAAATACTGCTATGATTGCATAAAGCGCATTTTTTAATCCAAATTGTGCGGCACCAATTGCTATAATTACACCGTCGATACAGGTCATAACCACAGGAATCGATAAGTGCCTTGTCTTGTTTTGTATGATATTTGCTAATAAGTCTGTTCCACCGGTTGATGCCTGGGCTGAAAACACAAGTCCAATTCCAAGTCCCATGAGTGCACCGCCCATAATAGAGGCCAATAAATAATCCTGTAGCTGCAGGTCAACCACTGGAAACAGCATCATTCCCAAGATAAAGGCAGCAGTTCCATATAGCGTTGACAAAAGAAAACGTAAGCCCTTCACTTTTAAGGATACTAAATATAGAGGTACATTACAGAGAAGACTGAATAGCCATACCGGAAACCCGCCATCAATAATAAATTCCGTCCAGGACTTTACCACAATCGCCAGACCGGATACCCCTCCTGTAACCAGCTCCATTGGTTCAAATACCAGGTTGTTGGCCAGTGCCATCAAGGCAGCGCCAATTGTAATTGTCATGTATTTCCTAATCACCAGGGCATATTTATTTTTAATTTTTTTATTTATCATAAATTGACTTTCTTTACTCCTTTCTTCCTCCGTCTCCCATTATTTTATTAATTCAACCATCCTTGCTTTCATAGCTGTTAAATCAAGCTTAAAAGATTGATTTGTATTCTCACCAGGAACTAACTCAAACGTAATATTTTTAGTTGTAATCCTCTTATAACTTTTTATATACTTTAATTTATCCGACAACGACAAATTTGATGTAAGGCTTGGATAGATTTCTTCTAAATAATTCCGTATGTCTTCCTCAGTTTTCATTTTCTTTAATTCTTTTATGTAGGCAGTTGTGAAACTTTCCACTTTCTGCTGCTGGTCTACGTATTCACTTTGCTCCATATTCTTAACTTTTTTCTGATCTTTACTATAAAACATTCGTTCATATTCCTCCTGTGGAATCGCAGTATAGTAATTAATCTTTAAATCTAATAGTTCCCCAATAATAGCAACTCCATTTTCGAATACGCTGTCCATATTAAAATAACTTGAAATTGCTGTCAACTGCAAAAATTGAGGCATGTCCGGATTTGCAAGAGTCATTTTTCGGTATAGTGTATCCGATAATTTTATTTCTGTACGCATAGGTATGGTGATATAAGTAATATGTTCTTCTTTGCTATTAAATATTTCAAGAATTGTTCTTGTGATTTTACCAGCTTCCTTATTATAACAGAAGATTAGATTTGTAGTTGTCTCTTCTGGGTTTATCTCATTTTCAGCCTCGGGTAGAGTCTCTCCCTGAAATGCAGATTGAGATTCTTGCTTCTCTGGCTGCCACCATTGTAAAGTTAATCTATATCCAAGTATTCCTGCACTTAAAAGCACTATTACTATAAATATTGATAATAAAAATCCACGAAGAAATATCCGTCCAGCACTACGCTTCAAGTAAATCACCCCATTCGATAAATCTGCTTGTAAATATATCATTTACAATTGCTTTAACTATATTTCCATCTTTTTAATACTAGCATAAATTACAGTCTTATTCAACTTCCCTTTCACTGGAATAGCTTTTTCCATTAATATAAATAATAAGTTTCGCTATTGTTTAACTGTGATATAATAAAAGCGGAATGAGGTATTACAAGCTTGCTTGTGAATACCGATTGGAGCAACAAGATCATGAATACATAAACTTCATAATTTCAGGAGGATAATGCTATGAATAAAAAGACTGTGCTCATTACTGGTTCATCTCGTGGCATCGGTAAAGCGATTGCTGTTAAATTTGCCAAGAAAGGTTTTAATATAATCATTAACGCTGCCCATAGAGAGGACGAGTTACAAAAGACAAAAGCAGAAATAGAAAATTATCAGGTTCCCTGTCTTGCATTTCTTGGTGATGTGGGCGATAATGAAACAGCTGCCGAAATGTTTCGGCAGGCAAAAAAGCTATTTGGTCATATTGATGTCCTTGTGAATAATGCCGGCATTGCCTTTGTAGGTTTATTTACAGATATGAAATATGAAGATTGGAATCGTATCATAAATACTAATTTAACTTCTGTCTACAATTGCTGTTCGCTGGCAGTTCCTGATATGTTAAAAAACAAGTCCGGCAAGATCATTAATATCTCTTCCGTCTGGGGTGTCGTAGGATCTTCCTGTGAGGTTGCATATTCAGCTTCAAAGGGTGGGATGAATTCCTTTACTAAGGCGCTCGCAAAAGAACTTGCCCCCAGCAACATACAAGTGAATGCTGTAGCCTGCGGAGCTATCGATACAGAGATGAATCGATTTCTGGCAGACGAGGAAGTGATGCAGCTGATTGATGAAATTCCGGCTAATCGTCTTGGCCGAGCTGAGGAAGTGGCAGATCTTGTTTATCATTTTTATAAGCCAAATGATAAACAAGATCTGCCACTTCCTCAGCTCGGCCAAGACGATTAGCCGG
>JASGEU010000108.1:0-3535 GCA_047606065.1 Mobilitalea sp. | reverse complement strand
TTGGAATCCTTGGATTTAACGGTGCAGGTAAAAGTACCTTGCTAAAGACAATTGCTGGTGTAATGAAACCAACGGAGGGAAGTGTAACAACAAGAGGTAAGATAGCCCCGTTACTTGAGCTTGGAGCAGGTTTTGATTTGCAGTATACTGGTGCAGAAAATATCTATCTTTATGGTGCTGTGCTGGGATATTCTAAAGAATTTATTAAAGAGAAGTTTAATGAAATTGTAGAATTTTCAGAACTTGGAGATTTCATCAATGTACCGGTAAAGAACTATTCCTCCGGTATGAAATCCAGATTGGGCTTTTCTATTGCAACCATCGTAGAACCTGATATCTTAATCTTGGACGAGGTATTTGCAGTTGGTGATGCTAAGTTCAGAAAAAAGAGCGAGAAGAAGATTAAAGCAATGTTCGATACAGGTATCACGGTATTGTTTGTATCACATAATATTGAACAGGTGAAAAACATCTGTAACAAAGCAATCCTTTTGGAAAAGGGAACACTGATTGCAAAGGGAGAGGTAGCAGATATCTGTAAGATATATGAGAAGAAGATGAAATAATATTAAGTGCCAATATCAGGTACTTTTTACATGAAAAACACCATAATGGAGGAAATAAATGAAAAAAGTAATTACTTATGGAACTTTTGATCTGCTTCATGTTGGACATATAAATTTACTTCGAAGAGCGAGAGCATTAGGAGATTATTTAGTCGTTGTGGCTTCTTCTGATGAGTTTAATGCAATAAAGAATAAGAAAGCTTACTACCCTTTTGAAGATAGGAAGATTATTCTGGAAGCAATCAAATACGTGGATGAAGTACTTCCAGAATATAATTGGGAGCAAAAGATTGACGACGTAGTTAACAACCAGATTGATGTATTTGTTATGGGAGATGACTGGGAAGGTAAGTTTGACTTTTTAAAGGATTATTGTGAGGTTGTCTATTTACCACGAACAGAAGGTATCTCAACTACTAAAATTAAAACTGACCTGAATTTGAAAAAAGTTGAAAAGTAAGTATTCTTTCAAAAATGAACTTGCAACAGCTGTCCCGGATTGCAGTATTGCAGGGGAATGGAGCATTATATGAGACGACGCATCCGAAAAATGATGAAGTTACCAATTTTGGTAATCTACAGATTATTCATACTTTGTTGTAGAGTGAATCGAAATATCATTATTTTTGAGAGTAACGTTGGAAGAAATTATTCTGGTAACCCCAGATCAATTTATGAGCATATGATATCTCAAGGACTAGATAAGGTATTTCGTTGTTATTATATTTTGGAGGATACAGCGATTGACCTGCCTGGTAATGTGAAGAAGGTAAAACGCATCAGTCTGCCTTACTTCTATTATTTAGCGAGAGCAGGTTTCTGGGTTAGTGATACCCGTATGCCTACATACCTAAGAAAGAGAAAGAATACGGTCTATATACAAACCTGGCATGGAACACCGCTGAAAAAGCTTGCCCTGGATCTTGAGCAGATATCCATGGAAGGTGAAGCAAGTTTAGCTGAATATAAGAAGAAATTTGCAGAGAATACAGAGACCTGGGACTATCTTATATCCCAGAATTCTTATTCCACACATATATTTCGAAGGGCATTTGCCTTTCAGGGTACCATGTTAGAGATTGGATATCCAAGGAACGATATTCTATTTCGTGAGAACCATGCAGCAGCAATCTTAGAATTAAAAATGAAGTTAAAGCTGCCGCTCGATAAAAAATTGCTGCTTTATGCGCCTACATGGAGAGATAATGAACATCTTGGGCATTTGAAGTATAAATTTAGTTCTGCGATGGATTATAAGTATCTAAAAGAAGCATTGGCAGAAGAGTATTGCCTGCTTGTTAAAGCACATTACCTGGTAGGGGAAGAGTCCGGCTTAGGGCAATACGGCGATTTTCTGCATTATTTTGATGCCTCCTGTGATATAGCAGAGCTGTATTTGGTATCGGATATGTTAATTACGGATTACTCCTCGGTTATGTTTGACTACAGCCTTTTGGATAGACCGCTGATATTTTTCACCTACGATTTGGAACAATATAAGGATCATTTACGAGGGTTTTACTTTAATTTTCTGGAAGAAGCCCCAGGTCCTATTGTATTAACCAATGAGGAGCTGGTGAAAGAAATTCTTACCTATAATTATAAGTTATATCAAGCAAAATATGAGGCATTTAAACACAAATTCAACCATGCAGATGATGGTAAGGCCTCACAAAAAATAGTTGATTTAATTAGAACTTCTTCAGAGTTATAGATTGTTATGAGAAAGGCATGGTCATTGATATGAAAGTTATCGGCTATCTCATATTTGCAGGTTTTTTCTACCTCTTTCGCCTGTTTTGTTCCGTTAAACCCAAGAAGGTATTTGGAATTATGACGCATGATGGCAGCAGAGATGGTAATGTAGGGGTAATGATGGATTATCTGAAGAAGATGGATCAGGAATATATCTTTCATTATCTGAAAAAAGCAGATAGCAATGCGGTAAAAAAACTTAATATGTTAAAAGGTAAAGTTAGCTTTTTTATTGAGAAACCGTACCAGCTGGCAACAAGTGAGTTTATCCTGATGGATAACACCTTTCTTCCCATGGCGTATCTGAACTTCTCAGATAAAGTGAAAGTAATTCAACTCTGGCATGGAACCGGAACCATCAAACGGTTTGGTCAGGATGTGAATACTGGAAGATTAAAAGAGCTGGAGCGAAGAGCAAATAAAAGAATTACACATCTGATTGTCAACAGTGAAGATACGAAAAAGGAATATGCAGGTGCTTTTGGAGTGCCAGAGGATAAGGTATTTATCTATGGTTTACCCAGGACAGATTTGTTCTTTCATGATGAACAGATAGAGGAGCGAAGATTAAAGTTTTTTACCCAATATCCACAGTACAAGAATAAAAAGCTTGTACTTTATGCTCCAACCTTTCGGGATCAGGAGAAGGATAATCCGAAATTAAGGCTGGATGTTGAACTGCTAAGTAAACAGCTTCCGGAGGATTATATCGTATTACTTCGTCTTCATCCCTTTGTTATGGAGGCTTACCAGAAAACAACAAAGAGTTTAACTTCTTTCACCAATATAGTACCTATGTCAGACTATGCGGATATTAACACGCTTCTGGTAGTGGCAGACTACTTAATCACAGATTACTCTTCAGTACTCTTTGAATTTTGCTTATTGGAAAAGCCTATGTTATTTTATGCGTATGATCTTGATGATTTTTCAGACCATGGCAGGGGATTTTATAGAGCATATGGGGATTATGTACCCGGACCAATTGTGGAAGATACAAGCGATGTCATAGAACTTCTGGTGAAGGACAAGTTTGATCTTGATAGAATCAAAAGATTTAAAGGAAAGAATTACAAGTATCTGGATGGAAAATCGACAGAGAGAATTTATCAGAAAATATTTCGTAAGGCAGTTAAGGAAGATAGTTAAGGAAAAACAGTTAAGGAAAAACAGTTAAGGAAAAACAGTTAAGGAAAAACAGTTAAGGAAAAACA
>JASGEU010000107.1:0-7510 GCA_047606065.1 Mobilitalea sp. | reverse complement strand
TTTTGTCCGACTACCTGCCTTTATTGCTCTTTTACATCCTACTCTGCCATAAAATTTTCTCATCTGGTTGAGGATTATCTTACTGCGTTAGAAAAAGAGATTAGATACGCTGCTACCTGCCTTTTGAATAAAAAGCTTACAACTGTTTATATTGGCGGCGGAACGCCAACAACCTTAAGTGCTGCTCAGCTGGATAGGTTATTGAAACTTGTGAAAACAAGTTTTGATTTTACACATGTGAAAGAATTCTGTGTGGAGGCTGGAAGACCGGATAGTATCACGAGAGAAAAGCTTCAGGTTCTAAAGGACTATAGCGTTGACCGAATCAGCATTAATCCGCAAAGTATGCAGCAAAGAACCTTAGATTTAGTAGGAAGACAGCATACAATTGAAGAAGTAAGACATGCCTTTTCTTTAGCAAGAGAGGTTGGACATACTAATATAAACATGGATATCATCATCGGTTTACCAGGAGAAAATCCCGAGGATGTAATTGATACTCTTCATCAGATTAAAGAATTAGATCCTGAAGGGCTTACAGTTCATACGCTTGCCTTAAAGAGGGCGGCAAGGTTAAATACTGAAAAAGAAAACTATTCTGAGTTAAAAGCTACGGATGTTCCGTTCATGTTGCAAAAGACGGCAGAGCATGCGGCAGAAAATGGATATTTTCCATATTATCTATATAGACAGAAGAATATGGAAGATAACCTTGAGAATACAGGATATTCTAAATATGGTAAGGAAGGGCTTTATAACATTCTGATTATGGAGGAAAAACAGACAATTCTGGCACTTGGGGCAGGAGCAATGTCTAAATTTGTATTCCATGAGGAGAACCGGATTGAACGTGTTGACAATGTAAAAAGTGTTACAGATTATATCAGTCGAATTGATGAGATGATTTCGCGTAAGCAGAAATTTCTTGAATATAATGAAGAACTGTTGTAATGTAAATAAAATGGGTTGAACGGAGGAATAGAACATGATTACACAAAGACCAAAAGGTACGCAGGACTGGTATGGTTCCAATATGCATAAGCGTACCGTAATCGAAGCTGCGGCCAGGAAGATTTGTAAGGCATATAACATAAAGGAAATAATCACGCCTGCTTTTGAACATACAATTCTTTTTCAAAGGGGTGTTGGTGAGACTACAGACGTAGTGCAAAAGGAAATGTATACCTTTGATGATAAAGGAAATCGCAGCATATCCTTAAAGCCGGAAGGTACTGCTGGTGCAGTGCGTGCCTATTTGGAAAATAGTCTATATGCAGAGAGCCAGCCAACAAAATTATTCTATTTTACACAGGCATTTCGTTATGAAAATCCTCAAAATGGACGTCTTCGTCAACATCATCAGTTTGGTATTGAATTCTTTGGATCAGCGAGTCCTATGGCTGAACTTGAATTAATTACCTTGTTAAATGAATTTATGAAGGAATTAGGCATTAAGGGCGCTAAACTCCATATCAACAGCATTGGCTGTAATGAATGCAGAAAGGTCTATAATGAAGCTCTTTTAGCATACCTTAAGAAACATGAGGATCAGCTTTGTTCTACCTGTAAGGAAAGAATGCTGAAGAATCCATTGCGTGTTCTGGACTGTAAGGTTCCTTCCTGTAAAGTGATTATGAAAGATGCACCCAGAACCATTGAATATCTGGATGAGGAATGCAGTCAGCATTTTGAAGAGTTAAAGGTATTATTAGAACAAATGAATATTCCATATGAAGTGGATACTGGAATTGTTAGAGGTTTGGATTATTATACTAAGACGGTATTTGAATTTGTGAATGAAGAAGGCTTTACCATTTGCGGCGGCGGAAGATATGACAATCTAATTCATGAAATTGATGAAAAGCAGAATATTCCCGCTGTTGGATTCGGCTTTGGTATAGAACGTATGATTAATGAGTTGGCAGCTGAAGGAGTGGAAATTGAAAAAGAGCCAGAAGTTGCATTATATGTAGGAATCCTTGGTAAAGATGCAAAAGCTGCTGCTTTCCAGATTGTTAGAGAACTTCGCCATACAGGAGTCATAGTTGAAACCGATTATATGGATCGCAGTGTAAAGGCGCAGATGAAATATGCGAATAAAATTGGAGCTAAAAATACAGTAATTATTGGTGCTGATGAATTGGCGAACAACAAGGCTAATATAAAAAACATGGAAACTGGTGAGCAGACAGAGGTTTCCTTAGATAAGATAGCTGAGTATTTTATATAGCAAGAATTAAGGAATAGTGAGTATTAATTATAATTAAGAGCAAAGTCCAGAGAATTAGGGTAGGTTTAATTCTCTGGACTTTTTGTATGGTGGAAAGAAACATGTACGAAACAGTTTAGCCATAAGCTCGATTTCGCTGCGCTGCATCTCGCTTAGGCAGAGCGCCCTACAAGTTTATGATACAATATGCATCCGAAAGCAAGCTTTTTTCTTCCTATTATATCATAAACTTGCATGGCTGAACTGTTACAAAAAATATGTCCGACAATAAAGAATTTATGTTGACAAAATGCGACGGCATTCATATAATATATACAGATGTAAGTGATTACTACGGTAGGTGGATAAAATGGGATATAGTTTATTACATAGGAAAGAACGGTTAATATTAACCACGATTGAACTTATTGATGAAATTGGAATTCAGAAGCTAACGACCAGAGAAATTGCAAAAAGAGAAGGGGTGTCGGAGGCAACGATTTTCAGGCATTATGCGAGTAAGAATGAGCTTTTAATTGGTGTATTGGATTATTTCACCCAATATGATGCAGACCTTCTTCAAACGGCTAAGATGAGAGAACTTAAACCCTTTGATGCATTAAAGTTCATTATTAATTCTTACGCAGAGTATTATGAAAATTATCCTGCGATAACTTCTATTCTGCAGATTTTTGATGTTTTACGGTATGAAGCAGATTTGTCTGAAAAAGTATTGGTAATTCAGCAGGAAAGAACAGCAATACTTACCCAATTGATTGAAGCAGCTGTAAAAGAAGGAAAATTAAAAAATACCACAAAGCCACAAGTATTAGCAGTTATGTTATCAGGATTCTTTCGAGAGTTATGTTTTAATTGGAGACTTAATCAATGTACCTACTCTTTAAGAGATAAAACTCAAGAAGTATTTGAACTAATTGAGGAAGGTTTTCTCAATAAAGAATAGAAATGCAGAACTCAAAAAGCTATGAGGCTTCTACATAAAATTAAGATCTGTAAAGTAGTTTTAGATTTGTTATAAGTAAGTTTAATGGGAGGTGTATTAATGTCAGAACAGTTTACAAATGAACCATTACTGGATATGTTTTTATTTGAAACAGAACAGCTTTTGGAACAATTGGAACAGTCGATTTTAAATAATGAGAAAGATAATGACTTTGGAGAAGCAGCAATTAATGAAATCTTTCGAATAATGCATACAATTAAAGGTTCAGCTGCAATGATGCTGTTTGACAATATTGCTAAAGTTGCTCATTCCATAGAAGATATATTCTTTTCTTTGCGAAAGGAAAAACCAGTAACATTGGATTACTCAGTGCTGTCAGATCTTGTACTGGAAGGGGTCGACTTTATTAAAGTTGAAGTTGAAAAGATAAAAAGCGGTAATCCAGCTGACGGTACCTCAGAAGATTTGGTGGAGTCAATGAGGGAATATCTGCTTAGAATGCAGAATGACATAGCAAAACCATCCTCGGGAGAGCCGAGTATAAAGGAAGAAAAGCATCAGTATTACATAGGTCAATTAAGGCAAAAGCAAAACACGGAGCAAAATACCTTTAAAGCAACCTTACGATTTGAAGATGGTTGTGAGATGGAGAATATACGAGCCTATACGGTAATTCATAACCTTACAGGAATTGCAACGGAACTAAGTTATTTTCCTTCCGACATTATAGACAGTGATGAAAGTATTTTTGCTATAAGAGAGAATGGTTTTCAAATATATATAAAGACAGAATATGATTATCAAAAACTTTATAACCATCTGAACCAGACCATATTTTTAAGGGATTTAGAACTAACACAGGTGAGTGAGGAAGCAGAGAGCTTAATTCCAATTAAAGAATCTGTAAAAGAAACGGTTTCACAGGAAGCCTGGAAGGAAGAGAAGAGCAGAGTTAATTCTTCAGAAATGAAGGAGAAGACAGAGAAAGAAGTTTCTAATTCAAATGTAGCCCAAAGTATTATAAGTGTTAGTGTTTCTAAATTGGACAAGCTAATGGACCTTGTAGGAGAAATGGTCATTGCAGAGGCTATGGTTGTCCAAAACCCTGATTTGGATGGATTATCCCTGGATAATTTTAAAAAGGCATCAAGGCAATTGAGTAAAATAACCTCGGATATTCAAGATATGGTTATGTCAATTCGAATGGTTCCCTTATCAGCAACCTTTAACAAAATGCATCGTATAGTACGTGATATGAATAAAAAGCTCGGTAAGGAAGTGCAGCTGGAAATCATAGGGGAAGAGACAGAGGTAGATAAGAATATTATAGAGCACATATCAGACCCGTTAATGCATCTGGTTCGTAATGCAATTGACCATGGGATTGAGTTGCCACAGGATAGACAGAACAAAGGAAAATCAAAAAATGGGACAGTAGTGCTTGAGGCTAAGAATGCAGGAAGTGATGTGCACATTTTAATACGTGATGACGGTATGGGTCTGGATAAAGAAAAGATTTTAAAGAAAGCCAGAGAAAATCGTCTGATTTATAAGAATGAAGAGGATATGACGGACAAAGAAATCTTTAATCTAATTCTACTGCCCGGATTTTCTACCAATGAGAATGTTACTGAATTCTCCGGACGAGGAGTTGGTATGGATGTTGTAAGTAAAAACATCGAATCCGTTGGAGGAACTCTTTCAGTAGAAAGTGTTGCAAACAAGGGAAGTGTATTTCTTCTTAAAATTCCATTAACCTTAGCAATCATCGATGGTATGAATATAAAAGTAGGAAAGGCGAGATATACCCTTCCTACCATAGCAATAAAAGAATCTTTCCGACCCAAACCAAAAGATATTTTAAAGGACCCTGATGGGAATGAAATGATTATGGTAAGGGGGCAGTGTTATTTAATTAAGAGACTGCATGAGATGTTTAAAGTGGAAACTACTGTTACCAACTTTGATGAAGGAATTATCATAATGCTGGAACAGGATGGGAAAACAGTTTGTATTTTTGCCGACGAATTAATAGGACAGCAGCAAGTTGTAGTCAAAGCACTTCCAAATTATATTCGAAATCTTAAGAGGGTGAAAGGACTGGCGGGATGTACGCTGTTAGGAGATGGAAGCATAAGTTTAATATTAGATGTAGCACAACTGGTTGGAAGATAAAAAAGTTAGAAATTAAGAGCAATAAGTTAGAACTTTAAAGTTTAAGGTACAAAAGGAGGAAGTTGAATGGAGGATATCTTAAGTACAACGGTGGAGTTAGAAGAAGATACCCAGAAGGATCGGTATCTGACCTTCCTGATTGGTAATGAATGTTATGGTATTGAAATACGATATGTAACTGAAATTATTGGGATACAAGCAATTACAGAGATACCAGAGTTACCGGAATATGTGAGAGGCATTATTAACCTAAGAGGAAAGATTATTCCGGTCATGGATATCAGAATGAGATTTAAGAAGGAAAAAAAGGAGTACAGTGATAGGACCTGTATTATTGTAGTTGATATTAAAGATATTTCTATTGGTTTGATTGTAGATAGTGTATCAGAGGTAACGACAATTTTAGAACAGGATATTGTGGATCCACCTCAGGTCAATAAAGCAGTAAATAATAAGTATATAAAGAAAATTGGAAAGAATGGCAGTGAAGTTAAACTTCTTCTGGACTGTGAAAAGCTCCTGACAGAGAATGAATTGGAAGCTTTAAGTGAGGTACAGTAAGCTCTATTCAAAAAGAAATAAATATTTATATAATTTAAAAAAGATGTGTACCAAATAATTTTAATACCCAGTCAGATAAAATGATTACAGGAGGAATTGAAGATGAAGTTTAATAACTTGAAGATTAAAACAAAATTACTGTCTTGCTTTATTGCAATGGCAATATTTACAGGAGCTGTAGGAGCTGTAGGTGTATTTAATATGAGCCATATGTATGAAAATACAAAGTCTATGTACGAAGAATACTTTTTACCTGCTCAGGATTTAAGTACTGTTCAAGTGCAATTAGAACAGATACGTGCTCTGCATATTTATTTACTGTATGACCCGGATTTAAGTAAGCAGCAGGACCGTTTGGATCAAATTCAGCAAAAAGTAGAAAGTGATAATGCTTTACTTGATAAGTTTGAAAAAACCATATCAGCAGATGGTGAAGATAGAGAAATGTATGATAAGGCAAGGGAAAGTCTTAATATCTACCGCAATGAGAGAACAAAAAATCTGGATTTAATTGTTAATGGTAATACAGAAGAAGCAGTTGCGACATTGTCAGCTGTAACTGAATCCAGAGAACAGGCTGCTGCGGATTTTCAGGAGTTAATCAATTATAATATGAGCTCGTCCAATGAGAAGTTGGACTCAATAAAAAATAGTTATGATACACTGGTAATTATAATGATTGCTATTTTGCTTGCTGCTGTCGCAATTGCATTAGCGCTAGGGTTTGCTATTTCCGGCCTAATTAGTAAGCCAATTAAAAAGATGGTAAGTGCCGCTGATAAGCTTGCATTAGGTGATGTAAATGTTAATCTTGATATTAATAGTAAGGATGAAATCGGAAGCCTGGCAAAATCCTTTAATATTATGATTGATAATATCAGAGATCAGGCACGTACAACTGAACGAATCGCGGATGGTGATTTAACGGTAGAAGTGGAAGTGCGTTCAGAAAATGATTTACTTGGTAAGAAATTGGCGCAAATGGTACAAAATAATAACGAAGTTTTATCAAATATAGCTACAGCTTCGGAACAGGTGGCTGTTGGCGCAAGACAAGTATCAGATTCCAGTTTAGCACTATCCCAGGGAGCATCAGAACAGGCAAGTTCAGTGGAAGAGTTAACAGCATCACTGCAAGAGATTGCTTCCCAAACAGAGATTAATGCACAGAATGCAAATCAGGCAAATGAACTTTCAGAAAATGCAAAAATAAATGCTGTAGATGGAAATAGTCAGATGAAAGAAATGTTGAAGGCAATGAAAGAGATTAATGAATCTTCAGCAAATATTTCAAAAGTTATTAAGGTGATTGATGATATTGCATTCCAGACCAATATATTAGCACTGAATGCGGCAGTGGAAGCTGCACGAGCAGGTCAACATGGCAAAGGTTTCGCAGTTGTTGCAGAAGAAGTTAGGAATCTTGCAGCACGTTCTGCAAACGCAGCAAAAGAAACTACAGATATGATTGCTGGTTCAATTAAGAAGGCAGAAGATGGAACAAAAATTGCTCAAGATACCGCCAATGCACTTGATAAGATTGTGACAGGCATTGAGAAAGTTGCTGATTTAGTTAGCAACATCGCAGTGGCTTCCAATGA
>JASGEU010000106.1:0-36288 GCA_047606065.1 Mobilitalea sp. | reverse complement strand
GGAAGTGTGGTAACACATGGAGCTGATTGTTACTAATAGGTCGAGGGCTTGACCTAATATGGTTTGCAGTTAAAATTGGATGAAGTTTTCGTGTGTAGTATCATTGGCCCAGTGGCTCAGTTGGTTAGAGCGCCGCCCTGTCACGGCGGAGGTCGAGGGTTCGAGTCCCTTCTGGGTCGTTAAGTTTTCTGATAAGGAAGCTTATATTAAATGTAATTAACTACAAAGGATAGCAATTAATTTCAAATGAAATTAGTAAGCTTTATGGTTATGTTTAATAAAAATGTGTTATAATAATCCCATGGGATCTTAGCTCAGCTGGGAGAGCATCTGCCTTACAAGCAGAGGGTCATAGGTTCGAGCCCTATAGGTCCCACTAATATAGAACTGCCAAGTCTATATTTAAAAATTAGTATTTTGCACATCACATGCCGATGTGGCTCAATTGGCAGAGCAGCTGACTTGTAATCAGCAGGTTATCGGTTCGAGTCCGATCATCGGCTTTTCAACTTAATATAGTTGATTATATGGGTGGGTTCCCGAGCGGCCAAAGGGGGCAGACTGTAAATCTGTTATCGACGATTTCGAAGGTTCGAATCCTTCCCCACCCATTGGTTGTGAAACTAAATATAGTTGCGAATAATAAGGCTATTATAGTGTAGACCAACTAAAAATAATGTCGCGGGGTGGAGCAGTCTGGAAGCTCGTCGGGCTCATAACCCGAAGGTCATAGGTTCAAATCCTATCCCCGCAATTTTATGCAGTATTAATCGAATAATTTCGTTGAACTGTAGCAAAGCAGATGCTTTATGTTGACGAAGAAGACCTTGCCCAGATAGCTCAGTTGGTAGAGCAGAGGACTGAAAATCCTCGTGTCGCTGGTTCAATTCCGGCTCTGGGCATTTTGCTTTGAATAGCATGGGATATTAGCTCAGTTGGTAGAGCACATGACTTTTAATCATGGTGTCCCGGGTTCGAGCCCCGGATGTCTCATTTTAAAAAGACCGTTAGGTCTTTTTTTTATGCAGTTTAATTTATACTATTATATTCAGGTAAGATCTAATTTTAGGTAGATTTATATACAGATAGTGAGACAGAGGTAAATCAAAAGAAATGTGAATAAAATCATCTAAAATTAATAAGAATGTGGATAAATAGTATTTCCTAAATAATATACATCAGGAAGGATACAAAAGGTATAAAAATTAACTTTAGAAAACAAACATTTACAACTACATTTTACATATTCTTCTTAGTTTTAAGCGGTTATAAATTGATGGTAAATATTAAGCGGAGATGTTTTGACAAGTATGGAGGTTGTGGTGTATTATATATCAGTATGGATTTATAATTATAAAGTAGATATTGTTAAGTAAACATTATGTATGAATGCTAAGGTATTGAAAGGAAAGAACTACTTACGAGGAGAAGCATAATGAAGTTTAAAATACCAAAGAATAGAATCGTACCGCTGATATTATTTGCAATTTTTAGTATATTTGTTGCTTACATATTTGTATTGTTTCATATTGAAAAAATGGCTAAGTATAGCTATGATACTAAACTAGAATCTTATGATTCCATAACTGAAAATATTGCGGTTATTCTAAAACAAGAAATAGAGAATGAATATCAATCAATTCAGGTATCTGCTAAATTAATTACGAAGACCGGACAGCTTACAAAGGAAAATATTTCTACGTTATTACCACTCATTGCAAAGGACAAGTCATTTATAGATCTTGCGATTGTAGATGCGGATGGCATAGGTTATAATATAGCCGGTGAAGAAATTAATGTACAATCTGAGGATTATTTTATAACTGCTAAAAGTGGTATGATAAATGCATCGAATAAGATTAGTTATTCTGTCGATAACACTCCGGTTATAGTATTTGCTGCACCAATTTCAGATAACGGTGTATTTGAAGGTGTTTTAATTACAAAGATAAATGCTATGATGAATAATCCGGCACTTTTTCAGAATGACCTAAAAGAGAACCGTATTATTTATCTTATAAATGAACATAAAGAGTTAATTTCATATGCACAACCTATGAATCCGGAATTCTTTGACTATAAAGAAGTATTTGAAAATGGTGTTCTGCTGGGAGATGAGAATTCTCGATATAAGGCTATGGATTTTAGTGAATTCTTTATTGAGAAAAGCGTTGATCAGAGTACCTATATATGGAGCGAGAAGTTAATTGGTATCAATAACTGGTCAGTTCTTGTTGGAAGTGTTAATACAATTAATAAAATTACAGGTGATATCTTAAGATTAACCAACATGATGTGGATTTTTATAACAGCAGGAACAATTTTATTATTTACAGTTATGATTATTTTTCAACGTAAATCAGATCGTAAAGTTATAAAAACACTTTATTTAGACCCAGTAACAGGGGGTAATAACTGGTATAAGTTTAGAGACAGCGTCAATAAAATATTAAATAATAAGCAATTTAATAAGAAAAATTATGCTATTATTAATTTTGACGTTAATAGATTTAAAATTATAAATGATACTTATGGGTACCATAAGGGAGATGAAGTATTAGGGGATATCTATCAGGTTATAAAAGATTGGAATATTTCTGGGGAACCATTTACAAGATATGCTGCTGATCAGTTTTATATTTTCGTTTCATTTATTAACGAGGATGAGCTGATTCATCGTATTAATAATTTGAATGACAGATTACATCATCTTCGGTATATGAAAGATACTAAGATATTCTTTGGTATTTATTACATAACACATAAACTGGATTCCATAGATAGAATGGCTGAGTTTGCAAGTATAGCTAAGAGTAATATTAAAGGAAGTACCGAAAGTAATATATCATTTTTTGATGATACAGCAAGAGTAAAGCTTTTAGAAGAAGAAAATATTGAGAAATCTATGAATGATGCTTTACTTAATGATGAATTTCATGTATTCTTACAACCGAAGTACTCTGCGAAGGAAGCCACTTTATCTGGAGCGGAAGCGCTGGTGCGTTGGTTTAAGGAAGACAATACGTTAATTTCTCCTGGGTTTTTTATCCCTGTTTTCGAAAAGAATGGATTTATCACACAGCTGGATTATTACATGCTAACGAAAGTTTGTCAAATTATTAGAGGTTGGCTGGATAAGGGCTATGAACCATTGCCCATTTCTGTAAATATATCTCGTATGCATTTTTTAAATTCTCATATGGTAGATACGATAAAAGGAATTGTTGATAATTTTAAAGTACCACATCATTTAATAGAGATTGAATTAACTGAAAGTGCATTTTTACAAAATAAACAAGGGCTGATTGCAGCAGTTACAGAATTAAGAGAGCATGGATTCTTAGTATCAATGGATGACTTTGGAGCGGGATATTCCTCATTAAATTCGTTAAAAGATTTACCACTTGATGTAGTAAAATTGGATGGTGAACTATTTAGAATGACGAATGAGGTTGAACGTGGACTAACTGTTATTAGAAATACAATTAATATGGCGAAAGATCTTCATATGATGGTTGTTGCAGAATGTATTGAAACGGAAGAACAAGTAGAGTTTTTATGTACGGTAGGCTGTGATATGATCCAAGGACACTATTTTGCAAAGGCAATGCCCGTTAAACAGTTTGAGGAAACATACTTCGCAACAACAATTTAAAATTTTAGTACACTTTCCAATGAAATATTTAACATGAATGTTTAATTTAATCATTGAATTATATACGGAAGTATTGTATATTAAGGAATATATGACTAAAAATAAGTTAAATATTTAGGACATTATTCAAATGATTAAGAATCTTATGAATGGACATTCTATACTATAATTCATGACAAGTGAAAAGACTTGTCATTTCATCTTGTTTGAATAGTGTTTTGATCAAATGGAGGTAGGTTTATGAAGCTATTTATTGACACAGCCAATGTTGCTGAAATTAAGAAAGCAAGTGATTTAGGTGTAATATGTGGAGTGACAACAAATCCATCCCTTATTGCAAAAGAAGGAAAAAAACTTGAGGATGTAATTAAGGAAATTGCTGCACTTGTAGATGGACCAATTAGCGGTGAAGTGAAAGCAACCACTGTATTGGCTGAAGATATGGTACAAGAGGGAAGAGAGATAGCAAAACTTCATCCTAACATGGTAGTTAAAATTCCAATGACATTAGAAGGTCTTAAGGCTACAAAAATTCTTTCCAGCGAAGGAATTAAGACAAATGTGACGTTGATCTTTACAGCTAATCAGGCATTATTAGCAGCAAGAGCAGGAGCAACTTTTGTATCACCTTTTGTTGGACGGTTAGACGATATCTCCGAAAATGGAACTGAGCTAATCAGAACAATTGCTGATATATTTAGCATACATGATATAAAATCAGAAATTATTGCTGCAAGTATTCGTACTCCAATGCATGTGACCGAGTGTGCATTAGCGGGAGCTAATATTGCAACAGTCCCATATAGTGTTATAGAGCAAAGTACAAAACATCCCTTAACTACTGCGGGAATTGAGAAATTTATTCAGGATTACAAAGCTGCCTTTGGCGAATAAAAATTTAAAAGTTTAAGAAGAAGACACTTACGTGTCTTTTTCCATGATTATATAGCCGCTATGCGGCGGAATGGAGGATTTTTAATGAGTAACATTGATACAAGATCAGTAAATGCGATAAGAATCTTATCAGCAGATGGAGTTCAAAAAGCAAATTCAGGTCATCCGGGCTTACCACTTGGTTCAGCAGCGATGGCATATGAATTATGGGCAAAGCATATGAAGCACAACCCAGCAAATCCTAAATGGAGTAATAGAGATCGTTTCATCTTATCCGGTGGTCATGGATCTATGCTTCTTTACTCTTTATTGCATTTATTTGGTTATGGACTTACCGTTGAGGATTTGGCATCTTTTCGTCAGGAAAATTCCTTAACTCCTGGACACCCAGAGTATGGACATACTGTAGGTGTTGAGGCAACAACAGGACCTTTGGGAGCAGGTATGGCTATGGCAGTAGGTATGGCTATAGGTGAAGCTCATCTGGCAGCTAAGTTTAATAAAGAGGGCTATCCAGTAGTAGATCATTATACTTATGCACTTGGTGGAGATGGCTGTATGATGGAGGGTATTACCTCAGAAGCAATGTCCCTTGCAGGTACACTTGGCCTTGGTAAATTAATTGTATTATACGATAGCAATAAAATTACTATAGAAGGTAGTACTGATATTGCCTTTACAGAGGATGTTGAAAAGCGCTTCCAGGCATATGGTTTCCAAACATTAACCGTAGAAGATGGCAATAACTTAGAAGAAATCAGTGCTGCAATTATTGCTGCTAAGGCAGATACTACCAGACCAACTATGATTACTGTAAAAACAAAGATTGGACATGGCAGCCCTAGAGAGGGAATGGCTAGCGCACATGGTGAACCACTTGGAGCGGAGAATGTAAAAGCATTAAAAGAGAAGTTAGAATGGTTAAATCATGAGCCTTTCCACGTTCCAGAGGAAGTATATGAGAATTTTAAAACAATTGCACAGGAAGCTGCCAAGGATGAAGCGGAATGGAATACACTGTTTGAAAAATATAGCGTAGAATTCCCTGAAATGAAGACTTTATGGGATCAATACCATGATGAAAACGCAGCAAAGGATTTAATTGATAACGAAGAATTCTGGGCATATGCAGATAAGCCGGAAGCAACCAGAAATCTCTCTGGTATTCTGATGAATCGATTAAAGAATTATCTTCCTAATATGATTGGTGGTGCAGCGGATTTGGCTCCATCCACTAAGACCTACTTAAGTGATATGGGTGATTTCTCTAAGGATAATTATGCTGGACGTAACCTCCATTTTGGAGTTAGAGAATTATCAATGGCTGCAATGGGTAACGGACTTGCATTACACGGCGGACTTCGTGCTTATGTATCTACCTTCTTTGTATTCAGCGATTATGTAAAGCCAATGGCAAGATTATCTTCACTTATGGGATTACCATTAACTTATGTACTAACACATGATAGTATTGGTGTTGGTGAAGATGGTCCAACACATGAGCCTATTGAACAACTTGCTATGTTAAGAGCAATGCCTAATTTTACGGTATTTAGACCTGCTGATGCAACAGAATGTGCGGCTGGATGGTATTACGCAGTTACTTCAACTACAACACCTACTGCACTTGTATTGACACGTCAAAATCTTCCTCAGCTTGCAGGATCCTCTAAGGAGGCGTTAAAAGGCGGATATATAGTATCTCCGTCCAAAAAAGCGGTTCCTGATGCCATTATTATGGCAAGTGGTTCTGAGGTTGAATTAGGTATTAATGCACAAGTTGAACTTGAAAAAGAGGGTGTGGATGTAAGTGTGGTTAGTATGCCATCACTTGATTTATTTGAAGCACAATCAAAGGAGTATAAAGAAAGTGTATTACCTAAGAGTGTTAGAGCAAGGGTTGCTGTAGAGGCTGCTACTGATTTTGGTTGGGGCAAGTATGTTGGGCTGGATGGAACAACAGTTACAATGAAGGGCTTTGGAGCATCTGCTCCTGCTGGGATACTGTTTAAGAAATTTGGCTTTACAACAGAGAATGTTATCAAAGCAGTTAAGAGCGTACTTTAATCATAACCCTGCAGGAACAAGATATATAAAAGAATATAGGAATTAATAAGGTTTATAGAATTTTAAAAAGAGTTTTGTGGGATAGTGAAAAACTATCCCACAAAACTCCTTTTTTATATAATAGAGAATTCATTCTATCACACGAGAAAACGTTTCGCCCTGGCGTGAAAGTGTCAGTTTCACTAACACTTTTTTGTAAATAAATTCTTTCTAATGGAATTTTAATATAGAGATATTGTAAAATACATAACTTATCGATAAAATAAGACTAGAGAAAGATTCAGGTGAGGAGGATTAAGAAATGCCAAAAGTATTAATTGTTGAGGATGAGGGTAAGATCGCACGCTTTTTAGAGCTTGAGTTAAAGCATGAAGGCTATGAAGTTATTATTGCAATGGATGGCAGGACAGGTTTAGAGAAGGCACTTAAAGAAAATGTAGACCTTGTTATACTGGATATTATGCTACCAGGCCTTAGTGGAATCGAGGTATGCAGAAGAATTCGACTTGAGTCACAGGTTCCAATTATCATGCTCACCGCAAAGGATGATGTGACCGATAAAGTAGCAGGTCTGGATACTGGGGCGGATGATTATATGACAAAGCCCTTTGCTATTGAAGAATTACTGGCAAGAATTAGAGTTGCTCTTAATCGTAAGAAGCATAATACAGAACCAAAGGGTGATGTTCTTAAATTCGGTCAGATCACTTTAAACTTGGGCAGTCACAGTGCTTTTTATCAGGAAGATGAACTCTCTTTAACAAAAAAAGAATATGAACTTTTGGAATACCTTATAAGAAACAAGAATATTGCATTGACCAGAGAGCAGCTATTAAATAATGTTTGGGATTATGAGTATTTTGGTGATACCAATGTAGTAGATGTTTATATTCGATATTTGAGACAGAAGATAGATGAAAAATACGGCGTACACATGATATCAACAGTTAGAGGTGTTGGATATATTATAAAGGATTAGCAGGAGCCGTTATATTATTAATGGGAGGGAGGAATAGCATAGAGTTAGGTGCTTAATATTATGCAAAATAAAATATTAGAAGCGATTAGAAATATCTTGCGAAAAATTATCCTTCCAATACGAAGAAAAAAAGAGGAATGGCTAAGTAACTTTAGATTGTCTATGGCCTTTCGTATATCAATATCATATTTGCGTTTATTACTAACACATGGAGCTTTGTTTATGGTTGGTTTCTTCTTGCTTTTCATGTACTCTGAGAAGACAAATTATGATCAGATGGCTGAGGAAATTGTTAAAATTCATGAAAAGCAAGGGTTAGAAGAATGCGAAAATCCTTTTGGTTCACAGGGGTTAACCATGCAGATCGTAAGGGAAGATACAGGTGAGGATTTATATAGTGACCTTGATTATAAACCGCAATCAAATAATGACTTTATTTTTGGTATCCATTTTAACCGGGAAAGTAAGAATCATATTCTCGTAATCAATAGTACAAGAGAATTAATGAACGATGGAAATTTGTATTTGATTAATTTTCAATATGATCTTACTAAGAGTTATGAACAATTTTTTGTATTGGCCTGGAAAATAGTTATTCTATATTTAGCAATGGTCTTTTTAATTATTCGTAAGGGAAAAAGAAGTGATATGAAGCTGTTTGAACCAGTGCGAATTATGTCAGCAACTGCGAACAGGCTTACGGTAAATAATCTTCACAGTGAAAGACTAAATGTAGAGGGAACTAAGAATGAACTTAAGGATTTGGCTAGTGTCATTAATGCGATGCTGGACCGAATTGAGGCATCCTATGAGAGCCAAAAGCAATTTGTATCTGACGCATCACATGAATTGAGAACACCAATAGCAGTAATTCAAGGATATTCAAATTTATTAAATCGATGGGGTACAACAAATGAGGAGGTACTTCATGAATCCATTGATGCTATTCAAAATGAAGCAAGATCAATGCAGGATCTTGTAGAAAAGTTATTATTTCTTTCCAGACATGATAAGAAAACTTTAAAACTTACAAAGAAGCGCTTTAATATGCGCAAAGTAGTTGAGGATATGATAAAGGAAACACGTCTTGTAGCAGATAATCGTGTTATTCTATCACCCATACTTGAGGATGTAATTGTATATGGTGATAAGCAATCTCTAAAACAAGCAATTCGTATTTTTATTGAAAATGCCGTAAAATACACCCGTGATGGGGATGAAATTATAATTCAATGTGAAAAGATTAATGGTGATTGTGTGATAACCATTCAGGATAGCGGTATTGGCATGACGCAGAAGGATATTGATCATATCTTTGATCGTTTTTATCGTTCGGATTACGTTAGAAATCAGAATATAAGTGGTCACGGTCTGGGACTATCGCTGGCAAAGCTCATTATCTTGGCACATACCGGAAAGATAAAAGTGCGCTCCCAATTTAAAAAAGGGACTAGCTTTATTATAACTTTACCAAGAAGAAGGGTAATGAATTAATTCAGGAAATTACAGACATGCATTAATTTAAGTGCCTTAAGGCATTCATTTAAGGACAAAAAGGTCTTATTGGGAATGACGCAACCAATAGGACCTTCTTGTCATTTTGCTATGCTATATTGGTAACTTACCTGGATTATTGACATCTTACCGAGAGGGCTATTGCAATAAATACAGGAAAAAACTACAATAAGGCATAGAAAATAAGAAATAAAATAAGGCGGGTGATAACTGTGGAAGATATTATTAAGGTAAGTCATTTAAAAAAATACTTCAAAGAAATTAAAGCAGTGGATGACATTAGTTTCCGTGTTAAAAAGGGTGAACTATATGGTTTTTTAGGTGTGAATGGTGCAGGTAAATCCACCACAATTAACATCTTATGTAGTTTATTAAAAAGTGCAGAAGGCGAAGTCCATGTATGTGGCTATAAATTAGGAGTAAATGATCGAGATATAAGGAAAAGAATTGGAGTCGTTTTTCAAGATAATACCTTGGATAGTCACTTAACAGTAAAAGAAAATCTCATAACAAGGGCTGCTCTTTATCAGGATAATCATAAGGAGCTGCAAAAGAATTTAAAGTGGGTAATTGATATTCTGGATATAGGTGAGACCTTAAATCGACAGTTCAGAAAATTATCCGGGGGTCAAAAGAGACGATGTGAAATAGCAAAGTCACTCATGAATCAACCAGAGATTTTGTTCTTAGACGAACCTACAACAGGTCTGGACCCTCAGAGCAGGCAAAATGTATGGCAATGCTTAGAGGAGCTTAGAAAAGAAAAGCAAATGACAATCTTTCTAACAACTCATTATATGGAAGAGGCAGCCAGAGCAAATTATATCTCCATTATGGATGCAGGAAAATTGGTGGCGGATGGAACCCCTACTATGCTAAAGGAAAAGTTTACCCATGATAGTTTAAGATTAAATACAGATCAACCGGAAGAAATAATGAAATACTTACAGTTAAAAGAGCTATCCTATAAAGAACAAAGTAATCACATAGAAGTTATAATTCCCAACACCTTATTTGGACTTCAGATATTAAATGATACACGGGATTACTTAAAATCCTTTGAGGTTATACAAGGAAGTATGGACGATGTATTTTTAAATATAACTGGAAAGCATTTGTAAAATATAGGAGAGTCTGAATTATAAGACAGAGGGAGAGTATATGCTATTATTTAGA
Organism: Mobilitalea sp.; assembly: GCA_047606065.1. Classification (GTDB taxonomy): domain Bacteria; phylum Bacillota; class Clostridia; order Lachnospirales; family Lachnospiraceae; genus Mobilitalea. The sequence goes on along the minus strand of JASGEU010000106.1, from coordinate 26,002 downwards.
TTGATTTATAGAAATATTTTGGTCTATACCAGAAATAGGGCAAATATCTTTTTTTCATTATTATCAATGATAATAATTATTGGACTCATGTTACTATTCCTGGGTAATATGAACACCGATAACTTAGTTGGAATGTTAAGTGAATTTGGTGGAGAGAGAAATGAAGTCCTTGATAGAGAGAATGCAAAGCAGCTTGTTGTTCTTTGGACCCTTGCAGGATTAGTGGTGGTAAACTCAATTACCATAACTTTGGCAATGGTCGGTATTATGATTGAGGATGAGGCGGATAGAAGATTATCCAGCTTTTATGTATCCCCAGTAAACAGAGGCGTTTTTGTTATGGGTTATATTTGTGCAGCAATTATAATGGGGATTATCATGTGTACCTTAACGGTTATTGTGGGTGAGATTTATATAGTAAATTTAGGTGGAGACTTGTTTTCCTTAGGGGAGATGATGAGAATACTGCTTTATATTATTATCAATGTATTTTCCTCAGCAAGCTTAGTATTTCTAATTGCTAATTTTGTTCATTCGCTAAGTGCATTTTCAGGACTTAGTACAATCGTCGGAACACTGGTTGGATTTCTTGCTGGAATTTATCTTCCCATAGGAATGTTACCAGAAAAAGTTCAAATGTTACTAAAGATGACACCTATGCTATACGGATGTTCTTTTTTACGAGATATCATGACTGAGAATATTATTAGTAAGACGTTTATTGGATGCCCTGACGAGTTTATCAATGGCTATAAAGAGTATATGGGAATGACAATTAGCTATGATCAGACATTGGTTTCAAATGAAATCAAGATGTCAATTCTTGTAATAAGTGGTATAATCTTTATACTTATATCGGCACTGATCCAAAGAAAGCGGAATGTCATGAGTAGATAGGAGCTGAGATGAAGATAGTAATCGAGGAAATTAAACAGGGAGAAGAAGAACAGATTATCATTCGATGTAATAAAATAGATGACAATATCTTGAAAATGGTTTCACAGCTTAAACTGGATCAGAAAAAATTAGCAGGGATTAAGGATGGCAATATAACAATGATTGACCCTGCTAATGTATATTACTTTGAAGGTATAGATAATAAAGTATTTCTCTATTGTAAGCAAAGTGTCTATGAAACAAAGCTCAAACTTTATGAAATTGAAGAGGATTATAGTAATACTAATTTTTTTAGAGCTTCAAAATCAGTTATATTAAATATAGCAAAGATAAAATGTATTAGCCCAGCGTATTCAGGACGGTTTGAGGCATTACTTTTCAATGGTGAAAAGGTAGTAATTTCAAGGCAATATGTTCCTGAATTAAAGAAAAAGCTTGGGTTGTAGGAGGGCAAACATGAATATAATAAAAAAATTACTATCAAATTATGTAATGATATTTACAGGGATAGCATTTAGTTCAGCCCTATTTATCTCTATCTTTAATCCAGAAGTAAATTATATGTCAAAGTTATTAATGCAGATGTTTATTATGGCGGCGTTATCAACAATGGGAAATCTGATTTTTTACTCTATGAAAGAAGTTAGTAAGAAGAGCATGATGATTCGAACGATAATTCATTATTGCTATGTTAATTTTATTGTTTATACACTGTCATTTATCTTTAACTGGATTAATTTTAAAAGTATATTGCAGTTAGTACTTATGTTTGTCTTAATCTTACTGGTATATATAATCGTTTATCTTGCGAATTACATTAAAGGAGAGATGGAAGCAAAAGCAATGAATCTACAGCTAAGCAGATTTCATGAAGAAGAGAATGAAGCAGAAGAGAATTAATAGAATTTAAATAATAGAGTTTTTTCTACAAAGATTATAAGTCAGATTATTTCAGGAATATACGCTGTATAAAAAATGGAGAAACACTTTAGTGTGAGTAAAGTGTTTCTCCATTTTCATATATCTTATAGATTTTTAAACTGAGCCATATAAAGGTTGTAGTAAAGACCTTTCTTCTTTAACAGTTCATCATTGCTGCCTTCCTCTTTGATCTGACCCTCATCTATGACAAAAATTCGATCGGCTTTACTAATTGTCGATAAACGATGAGCGATTACAAAAGAGGTTCTGCCTTTCAAAAGTGTTTCGATTCCCTGTTGAACCAGTAATTCGGTATGAGTATCAATACTTGAGGTCGCTTCATCAAGAATTAAGATCTTCGGCATGGATACCATGGTTCTTGCAAAAGCAAGTAACTGACGTTGGCCAATGGATAAGCCAGCACCACGTTCCTTTAATTCAGTCTCATAACCCTTCTCCATCTTCATAATGAATTCATGAGCATTTACTGCTTTGGCAGCAGCGATAATCTCCTCATCAGTAGCGTCAAGCTTACCATAGCGAATGTTCTCTGCTATGGTGCCGGAGAATAGGAAGTTATCCTGTGTCATAATTCCCATCTGTTTTCTTAAACTTTCAATAGAAACATCTCTAACATTAAAGCCGTCAATAAGAATATCTCCTTTTTGAACATCATAGAAACGGCTAATTAGATTAACAATGGTGGTTTTACCTGCACCAGTGGGTCCAACAAGAGCAATACTTTCACCAGGTTTAATTTTAAAGCTAACCTCATTAAGTACATTGGTATCTTCATCATAAGCAAAAGATACTTTACGAAATTCAACAGAACCTGTGATTTCTGGTAGTTCTGTTACCTCGGACGAATCTGAAATCTCTGGTTGAGTATCCATAATATCAAAGATACGTTCTGCACCAGTTATGTTAGTAATTAACTGATTATAAAAATTACTTAAATTCATAATAGGATGCCAGAACATATTGATATACATTGCAAAGGCCATTAGAGTTCCTACACTGCCAGCATCAATTCCAAGCAAGCTAACAGCAACAAAGTACATGGACAGGGAGCCGATACCCCAACTAATATCAATAACGGAACCAAAAGCATCATTTAATATAATTGCTTGAACAAAGGAATCACGATGTTCCTTTAAGTAGCCATCAAAGCTTTCTGCAGTTTCTTCTTCCGCTGTAAAGCTCTGTATAATTCTCATACCGGATAAGTCTTCATGAATAAAGGCATTTAAATTAGAACTTTTCTTACGGTGAAGCTGCCATCTCTTATGTGAACGAGTCTGGATGTACCATAAACCAAACATCATAAGAGGGAGAGAGATTAAAGAGGCTAAGGCAAGACGCCAATTAATTACCATCATAATCGTTACTACGGCACAAATAGTTATAAAATCTGGAATTAAGGTTGTTACACTATTAGAGAGAACATCCTTTAAGGAGTTAACATCTCCAATAATTCTGGCAAGAATCTTTCCCGTAGGACGGCTGTCAAAAAAGCTAAAGCTTAACTTTTGTATATGGGTGTATAATTCTTGACGTATGGTAAGCAAGACATTGTTTGATATTCTTGCCATTAAAAACATTCGAAGCTTTACTAATAAAATAAAAATAATATTTAAACATAAAGCAAAGGCACCTAGAATAAATAAGCCCTTTAAATCCTTTGCTGCAATGTAAACATCAATTGCCCTGCGAATAATTAAGGGGTTAACAATTGATATACTTACTGTTGCCAGCATTATTATAATTACAGCAATAATTGGAGCTCTATAAGCTAACATATAACGAAATAATCGTATTAATGTAGTCTTTTTACTGACGGATTGGAGATATTCATCTTCCTTAATCGCATTTACTGCCATGCTGTCACTCTCCTTTCGATTGGCTCAGTAGTAGATTGTTCCTCTTCAAGTTCTTCTTGGGGAACCTCATTTAGGAGATTGTCTTTTCCCAGGAGGGAGTAATCGCCGTACTGTGCCTGATAAGTTTTATAATAGTAACCCTTTTGCATTAATAATGTTTCATGGGTACCACGCTCAACAATTTTACCTTCATCCAATATAATGATCTCGTCAGCATTACGAACGGCTGAGATACGATGAGCTATAATAATCTTGGTAGCTTCTAATTGAGTCAAGGCTCTTTGTATCATAAGCTCGGTTTCCATGTCAAGAGCTGAAGTAGAGTCATCAAGCACCAGAATAGGTGTCTTTTTTGCAAGTGCTCTGGCAATGCTTATCCTCTGCTTCTGACCACCGGACAGACCAACACCTCGTTCACCAATGATTGTTTCATACTGATCTTCCATCTTTTCAATAAAGTCTTTTGCTTGGGCACTTGCTGCAGCTTCTGCAATTTCCTCTTGATTAAGGAAGTTCTTTTTACCTAATTTCACATTTTCGCTAATACTATCAGAGAATAGGAATACATCCTGCATTACGAGTGAAATGCTTTGTCTTAGCTGTTTTAAGGAAAGCTCCTTTATATTTACACCATCCAGTTTAATTTCACCTTCACTTGCATCATAAAAACGTTGCAGTAAGTTGATAATGGAACTTTTACCTGTTCCCGTAGCACCCATAATACCAATGGTTTTTCCGGCTTTCAGCTCGAAGCTGATATCTGATAGAATTGCCTTTTCAGAAAGAGAAAGGGATACCTTATCAAACTCAATTGATCCACGAACCTCATCAAGAACAACAGGTTGTAAGGACTCCTTAATTAATGGTTCCTCTGCATGAATTTTCTTAAGGCGTTTTCCAGAAGCTATGGCAGAAGCAAATTCATTGGATAACCATCCGAGCATTTCCATAGGCCAAACGATGTTCATGGAATACTCTGTAAAAGCACCTAGTTGACCAAGTGTTAGCTCTCCTTCAATAACCTGAAAACCACCCAATATAATTGCAACTAAAGGTAAGAGTTTTGTTACAAACTGAAAATATGGATAGTATTTTATAAAGACTCTGGATTGCTGCATATTGAGTTCATAATATTTTTTATTATGAGATAAAAACTTTTTAATCTCGTGTTTCTCCCTGGCAAAGGCTTTAACAGTTCTAACACCAGACAAGTTTTCCTGTGCCACTAGATTTAGCTTTGAATTCTCATCGCTAATTTCTTCATAAACCTTACCAAGCTTTTTCTCCATTAACAATGCAAGTGCGCCCATTAAGGGCAGAACTATGGTCGGAATAATAGCAAGCGTAGGGCTAATGTGATACATACAATAAAGTACAATACTTGTATGTATGATAATTTCAATGAGCAGCATACCAACAAAGCCGATTCCGCCCCAGATACGATCTACATCATCTTTGACACGTGACATTAACTCACCCGTATTATTTTTCTCAAAGAAGTTTAGTGAAAGGCTCTGTATATGTGCGAAAAGATCTCGACGTATGTTGACTGCAATTTTTGAGCTGATTAAGTCAAAGATTAATTCCTTCACATATTGAAAGATCATTCTTCCCAGCCCAATAATAAAAATAAGAATAAGTAATTTAGGAAAGAGTTCTAAATCTCCTCCTACAATAACATTATCTATAACACGCTGTGTGACCTGCGGCGATAGCATATCAAGCGATACTGCAATCACAATACATACAACAGCAGCTAAATAGATATACCAATGTTTTAAAATATATTTTGATAACTTCATATTCCTCCAATTCTGCATTCCCTCGATGCTCCCAATGTTTGTTGCTTAAGTAATAAATGGATTGTTATATCATATTTTCTCATGGTTTGAATTTATATAACTCATTTTTTTGCAATAAAAAAGCCGCGGCATGGTTATACCTCGGCATAGACGTCAAATATGAGTATAATTTCTTCCAACTCCTGGCAGCAGCGTACAGGAAAGGGAGCGATTAACACTTAATAAATTCGAATCCATGAGGTAATACCACATATAACATTCTGTTCAATTGTATTGCCGGAGTTTTTAATTCTTAATAACATGTGTTTACCTCACTTTCTGTAATAGTCTTCCAACATTATAGCTTTAGGATACTTGTCTTGTCAACGTATTTTTACCAAAAATTTAAAAAAATTTAAACTAATGCAAAAATAGGCACAAAAAGTTGAAATATATAAAATATGACATACTAATTTCATAGTTATGTCTTTTTATTTATGCGAAGGTAAAGTGAAGTATCTAACAAATATTTACTTTGTTAGATACGAGCGCACCCGCGATAACCGGAGAAACATGCTATGCGTGTTTCTTTCGGTTAAAGACAAATGTATTTTCTTAATTTTTAATTAAGTTTTCAAAACCTTCAAGAATTGTTCATATTTATATGTTATACTATGGATATCGCTGAAACATTAAATTGTTTCTTATTCTATAATAAAGGCTTATTACGTTAAAATACTAAAGCGGATTTTGTAGAAAAAGATTAATATAATTATATTTATATGTAAATGACACGATGAGATAAACTATATATCAAAAAGGATGGACGATGAGATGGACCTTCCAATATTTTATGATGAAGCAGAGGAATGGGGTAATGCTCTGCTACTTTATGATGCGGCATTAAAAGAAATTAATACAAAACTTGAAATATTAAATAATGAATTTAAAATGGCACACCAATATAATCCAATAGAACATATTACTTCGAGACTTAAATCACCACAAAGTATAGTAAAAAAGTTGCGCCACAGTGGACGAGATCTTAGCGTTGAAAATATTGTTAAATATGTAAATGATGTGGCGGGAATTCGTATAATATGTTCCTTTACTTCTGATATTTATCGTATTGCAGATCTGGTGGCAAATCAGAGTGATGTCAAGGTATTAAAGGTTAAGGACTATATTATGTGTCCAAAAAGCAATGGTTATACGAGTTATCACATGATTGTATCAATTCCGGTTTACTTATCTGACCGAACCGTAGAGACGAAAGTTGAAATTCAAATAAGAACCATAGCCATGGATTTCTGGGCAAGCCTTGAACACAAAATATATTATAAGTTTGAAGGTAATGCTCCAGAGCATATTAGTAAAGAATTAAAAGAATGTTCGGATATAGTTGCATATCTTGATCAAAAAATGCTAAGCTTAAATGAAGAAATAAAAACTTTTAGTAAAGATCGCATTGAGGAGATGCATGGGGAGATAACAGAAACGTATTCCTCCATTGTAGCAGAAGCTTTTGGGACGATTATTACAGAAGAAGAACAAATAATAACAGAGCAAATTGTTGAGAAAACGATAGAAAAGAAAACCGAGTCAAAAAAATCAGGGAGAAAGCGAATGATGTTTGGTTTTCGTACTTAGGTAAAGGAGAGGTACGTATGAATATAACATTCGGACTACCCGTAAAGAAGGAAGTAACTTTACGAAGAAGTGGTGCGACGGAATCTACAGCGCAATATGAAAAGAAGCTTTCGGAATATCGGGAGACTTTAGAGAATTATAGAAGGACTATGATGGAATATACCAGTAAGTTGGAGGGGTATGACCGGCGAACCATAGATAATCAACTTTCTGTTGTACAAACAGCTCTTGATATGACTTTTCTCAAGGAACAAGGAGATAAAATAACCGAGTTAATTGCAGAAATGAATTCGGACACCTCTGCTAAAGATAAATTGGAGGTTCTGGAAAAAGGGCTTGAGGCATTGGTTCGTAGTTTTGGAGAGCTTAATAAAAATGTGGAAAGCCTGGATACGAATGTTGTTAACCGTATAAATGAATTACAGCTGGAGTTGCAAAGACAGACTCTTTATCAAAATAAAATGATGCAGACGGAGCTGTTGAATAGCCTTGAGAATTTGGACAAGCGTGTTAGGAGAGGTCACGGGCTCTTATGGTTCATTGTAATTTTTAATATCTTTGGAATCTGTGCAATGACACTTGCAATTTTGTTCTATCTAGATTTGCTGCCATTTAGGTTATAAGAAATAGGCTCTAAAAGTTCCTGTTATCAGGAATTTTTAGAGCCTATTGTTATCTTATATCAACAACCAATTACAATTTTATATTTTTCAAAAGTGCTGCAAGTCCAGTAGTAGCCTCTTCTCCAGTAGTATAAGATGCTGGAGCTTCTTCCACATCTTCAATAACGTCTTCTTTTTCTTCTACTGCCTTCATGCTTAGACTTATTTTACCGTCTTTTACTTCAAGAACTTTTACAGTTACAGTTTGACCTTCTTTAATTACTTCATTTGGAGTTTTAATTCTCTTATCACATATTTGCGATATGTGTAAAAGACCGGATAAGCCTTCTCCAATGTTAACAAATGCGCCGTAGGCTGTTATTTTTTCTACGGTACCAGTGGTTACGATACCAACCTGGAGACGAGAAATTTTACCCTTTCTTTCCTTAAGCTCAATATCTCTTTCCACTTCTTTGCCGGATAATACAAGCTTCTTATCTTCAGCATTAGCTGTGATAACAACCACATCAAGTTCTTTACCAACCCAAGCGTCGAGGTCTTCTGCATAGGTTAAGGAAAGCTGAGATGCGGGAATAAAGGCACGGATTCCGTGCAAGTATGTTACCACACCAGCGTTTACTGCCTGTGAGATTTTTACACGGTAAATTTTCTTAGAGTTCATTGCTTCAATCAGGTGATCCCAGGCAAGAATATCATCTGCTCGCTTTCTAGAAAGAAGAATATGTCCATGTCCATCGTCCTCACGTATAACAGTTGCTGATATTTCTTCTCCAAGGGTAACATCTGCTTTTATGGAAAAGCCCGGATCATTACTAAGTTCCTCTAACTTAATAATTCCTTCGGTATAATAACCAAGATCAAGGATCACTTCTGCTTCTGAAATTCCAATTACAGTACCCTTTAATATATCGCCCTCATTTATCTTTTTGAAGGACCTTGCAATTTCTTCTTTGAAATCATCCATAGACGGGATAACCTCTACTATTTCTTCGGAGAGATTATCATTAATATCGGTGGTAACTGGGTTTTGTAACGTGGTTTCCTCTGTAAAATTAAGTTCATCACTCATTATTTCTTCCTCCTATATGATATATAATTGTTTTAATAAAGTATAAAATTATGTTAAAGTACGTCAGTGCTTCTCTTATAAATATGAGTATTCCCCTTTTTTCCTATTCGTTCAACAGCGCCAACATAATGAAGGACAAGAAGAGCTGTTTGTGCCTGTTTAAGGGATAAACCAGAAGCAGATTTATAATCCCTTGATGTAAAAGTTGGATTAAGTACTTCAGGAATAAGCCGCTGATAGGAAGTAGGAGAATCAATTGTAATTTCATTAATTAGTTCTGTGGGTATTCGATCGCAACGGCTTGAACCCTTCTTTTTATCCTGGCTCCAGCCATCCAAAAACCGATATTCTTCCAAATCCAGCATAACTATTTTAAACTTAAGATTTGGATGAAGTAAAAAATCTTTTATTCGATATAATTCCGGAAAAATAGAATAAGGAGAGCCCTTTTTTGGAGATTTCCTCGGTGGACTAATTTCGCCGGTCTGTGGATTAACCCATCTCAGCCATTTAATATTGTGGATAGGATATACAATTGTAACCGAAGACAAAGCTAAGTATGCAGTTAATTTTCTTCTAAGCTTATCAAAATTTCGTGTTTGTATCTCAAGAATTTCATTACCTGTGCTGATGTCCGCCACAAAACCACCTATTTTAACTTCATGATGTAACGTATCGGGAGAATAGTAGCTCTTTAAAACGGAATGTACTGTTTTTTCAGATAAGGTACCAATGCCATTCATACCCTGACATTGTCCGATTACATCATCACATACTCTTAAAAACAGATCCTTGTCCATATTACACACACCTTCTAAGCTCATTGTATCAATGTAAGGATATATGATTTTCCTAACTTTAGCAAGTAGGGAATAGCAAAAAGATGGACATGTATTACTAGATATAGTTATCATAAATATAAAAATACTATTAGAGGGAAGATGGCGAAATATGTCTAACAGTTTTTTATGCACATTGACAGTAATAGAGCGAATTTAAACAAATCCTATTGACATATTAGCTAAAATTTGATACTCTAATTAAGGTTAGTACTGGAGAAGGTATTACCCAGAGGAATGAAGTTGGGGAAGCGAGAGGGTAGAGAAATAAAAAATCAAGGTTGACTAAAACGTATGTCCTGAAGGATGTACCTTTTTGGTCAACCTTGTTTTTTATTAGTGTTCGTTGGAATACCAGGAACCAAGAACTTCTTTGGCTAAGTCCAAAGTGTCTTGATATGTAATAGGTCCGTTCTGAGCAAGATCAGACACGCCATGAACTTCTGCAAGTGCCTCACTGTAATCATCAAGTTCATACAGGGCATAATGATAATCGGAGGGACCATTTTCATAATGGGTTACAATGGGGGTAATTGAGGAATCTCTAATATAGGTACCCTCATCATCCTTTGTTATGGTGACATGGGCAATACCACCAAGCATTCTTGGCGCTTCCCGCTGGTAGGAAATAAAGTTGCCAAGTGAATAATAAACTAACATCTTATGGTCGGAATTATCTTCAACCCATTCTACCGGTTCAAGGACATGAGGATGCGTACCAATGATAAGATCCACACCCTGCTCATAGAAAAATTCAGTGAGGTTTTCCTGAGCTTTTGTAGGCTCATAGACATATTCAGTACCCCAATGAGGGAATACAATTGTGAAGTCTGCCATTTGTTCTGCTTTTTCAATATCTTTAGCCATTTTTTCCTTATCCAGCATATTCACCAGGTAGGGCATATCCTTAGGTACAGAATAACCGTTCAAACTAAAGGTATAATTAAGCATAGCAAGCTTTATGCCGTTTTTCTCTACTATTTTAATCTGTTCGCTTTCTTCAGCTGACTTGTTAATTCCCAGTACCGTAATTTCCGGATGCCTGTCCCAAAAATCAAAGGTATTAAGAACACCCTTAAGACCCATATCCATGGTATGGTTGGTGGCTTGTAAAACAACATCGAAGCCTGCATTGATTACAGCATCACCAATTTCTTCTGGAGAATTAAAATTAGGGTACCCGGAATAAGGAAATTGATTTCCTCCCAGTATGGTTTCTTGATTAATAACGGCAATATCTGCTTCAGAGATTTCATCCTTTAAATTAGTATAAAGATGGTCATAATTATAAGTTCCGTCCTCCTGCTCACCACTCTCTATCACTTGGATATGGATCAGGTTGTCGCCAACCGCAAGCAGGGTCAGACTGGAGGCATCATCAGCTGTAAGTGAGCTTTGAGACGAATTTAGTACAAGGCTATTCCATCTTACAAGAGAATTCTCATCGAAGCTCCAGGAAGGGGTTTCAAGCGGAAAGGTAATTTCGCTGGTATAATACCAAGGGTCATTCTCATGTAAAGGATTTTTAATAATATGAAATTCCTGAGCAGGCATATAACCCTGTGCGAGCAAAAAGCATTTATTACCGTTGTTATCTACGGCAACATCAACAACCATAATACAATGACCAGGACTGCCGCCCTCCAAGAATATATCACCTGGCAGAGCGTCCTTTAATGAAATAGAGCCGCTTTCTTGTGATAAAGATAAGGTTCCAGCGTAAGCGAATACCATGTTTAAGTAGTTGCGAAACTCTTCATAAGAATCATTATAGGTTTCCTTTTTAGCCCAGGAGACATCGTTGCCATCCACAACCAAACGCATACCGTCTCTCCATTTGGTATACTCCATTAGGAATCCATTTGTTAAGTGAAAAGCAATTTTATCATATGCGCCAATGGACCAATAATACTCGGCATAGATTCGAATTGCAGAATCCGCACACTGCTGGAGATCACGGTCTCCAACATCTAAGTCAAAGATAGCAGCATGGGAGTCTTGACCTGGCTTTGGTGTACCATTATATAATAAAACGTCACTGTCAGCAGGTTTCAATGTCAGGGTGGCTATAAAGGAAGAGAAATCACCATTGTCAGATTCTAAACGAGTATAGCCTTCGGGGAGTTGAAATCTTGTCAAAACAGTTGTACCACTTGGATTTATCATCGAGGTAGTAGATTCAGAGGAATCCGCGTCTGAATTGTTCACTGTTGATACAGGAGTAGGTGAAGTGATAGGTATATTTATAGTATCGTTATCGGCTTCCTGATTATTTGATTTTGTATGACAGGCTGAAAAGACAGTAACTATTAGAATTAGGAAGATTGAAACAGGTAATATTCTTAACAAGTAATGCGCTCTTAGTTGAAAATTTTTCATATAGGGTCCTTTCTATTTGCAGCGAAAACAAAAGCGAGTATATAGCTAAATTGTAACCGATTTATTTAACATTGCAATATCTATTCAGAATCAAGTTCGAAAACCGGTAGTTTACTCGCTGTTTGGCTCCCATCAAAGATATCAGATGTAAATAGTATAACATGAAGGAATTAATTTTGCTATTATTGGAATAATCCAGTTGAATTATGTTAAACTTAAAGAAGGTATTAAAATTTGACAAAGTCAGATACGCATGGTATACTTTGACATAAATATAGGTAAAAGGCTTTGAAAAGAAGAGTAAGCAGTGGAACGGTTAACAGAGAACCCCGGCAGGCTGAGAAGGGGGAATGAGTTCGTACTCGGATTGTTATTAGATCTCGGGAAGCTGTTGAAGATGGTCTTGGAGCTGCGCACCGAGGAGTGATCTTAGGCTGCGACGGTAGCAACCGTTAGGAATGCTAGCTGTAGAATTGCAGTGATTAAGGCTCTTATCGAGAGATAGGGGTAAATTAAAGTGGTACCACGGGAGTTTCTCTCGTCTTTAAAGTGATTTAAGGATGGGAGTTTTTTATTGGGAAAAATAATCATAGAAAAAAAGGAACAAACTATAGAAAGGGATGATTAAATGAGTAAAAAACCGTATTATATTACAACAGCAATTGCCTATACTTCTGGTAAACCTCACATTGGAAATACTTATGAAATCGTATTGGCAGATAGTATAGCACGATTTAAAAGATTAGAAGATTATGACGTATTCTTTCAGACTGGTACAGATGAACATGGACAAAAAATTGAATTAAAGGCAGCAGATGCTGGAATTACACCCAAAGAATTTGTGGATGGTATTGCTGGTCAGATTAAAGGTATCTGGGATTTAATGAATACTTCCTATGATAAATTTATTCGTACCACGGATGAAGATCATGAAAAACAGGTTCAAAAGATATTTAAAAAACTTTATGATAAAGGGGATATTTATAAGGGGCATTATGAAGGTATGTATTGTACCCCTTGTGAATCCTTCTTTACACAGTCACAGCTGAATAATGGCAAGTGCCCTGACTGCGGCAGAGACGTTCAGCCTGCAAAAGAAGAGGCATATTTCTTGAAGCTTAGTAAATATGCAGATCGTTTGATTGAGCATATTAATACTCATCCTGACTTTATACAACCGGAATCCAGAAAGAATGAGATGATGAATAACTTCCTGCTTCCAGGTCTTCAGGATCTCTGCGTATCAAGAACCTCCTTTAAATGGGGTATCCCCGTAGACTTTGATGACAAACATGTGGTCTATGTATGGCTGGATGCCTTAAGTAACTATATTACCGGTATCGGTTATGATGTGGATGGAAACCATACAGACCTCTACAACAAGTTTTGGCCCTGTGATCTTCACTTGATCGGTAAGGACATTATTCGTTTCCATACCATATACTGGCCAATTATATTAATGGCGTTAGAAGTTCCTCTGCCAAAGCAGGTATTTGGTCATCCTTGGTTAATGCAGGGCAGTGCAGGCGATAAGATGAGTAAATCAAGGGGTAATGTTCTCTACGCAGATGATTTGGTAAAGATTTTTGGTGTGGATGCTGTTCGTTATTTTGTTCTGCATGAGATGCCATTTGACAACGATGGTACTATTTCCTGGGAACTGTTAGTGGAAAGAATTAATTCAGATCTGGCGAACACCTTAGGTAACTTAGTAAATCGTACGATTTCCATGTCCAATAAGTATTTTGACGGTATTGTCAGAGATGGCAAGGCAGCAGAGGCTTTTGATGAAGAACTTAAGGCGTTAGCACTTGAGACTCCGAAAAAGGTTATTGCCAAGATGGAGAAGCTGCGTGTGGCAGATGCACTTACGGAGATTTTCACATTGTTTAAGCGCTGTAATAAATATATTGATGAGACAATGCCTTGGGTGCTGGCAAAAGAGGAAGAGAAGAAAGATAGACTTGCAACGGTACTTTACCATTTGACCGAGAGTATCTGTATTGGTGCTAGTTTATTAGAATCCTTTATGCCGGAAACAGCAGCTAAGATTCTTTCACAGCTATCAGCAAAGCCACGTTTAATCGGAGAATTTGAAAGCTATGGCTTATACCCGGATGGAACCAAAGTTACAGAGACACCGGAGATTTTATTTGCACGTTTAGATATTAAGGAGGTACTTGAGAAAGTGGAAGCATCAAAGGAAGTGAACGAAGTAGCAGAGGCAGTTGCCGAGGAAGTAAAAGAAGAGAAAACAGATTTTATCGATATAGAAGCAAAAGCAGAGATTACCTATGATGATTTTGCAAAGCTTCAGTTCCAGATTGGTGAGATTATTGCCTGTGAAGAGGTAAAGAAATCGAAGAAATTATTATGTTCCCAGGTTAAAATTGGTTCTCAGGTAAAGCAGATTGTATCTGGAATTAAGGCTCATTATACTCCAGAACAGATGGTAGGAAAGAAGGTAATGGTAGTTGTTAACCTAAAACCTGCTACTTTAGCTGGTATGTTGTCAGAGGGTATGTTACTTTGTGCAGAGGATGCAGAAGGAAATCTTGCACTTATGGTGCCAGAAAAGCCTATGCCATCAGGAGCAGAAATTCAATAGGATTCTAAGTGATTAAGAAAACAGCGGTATGGATAACAAATAGTTATCCATACCGCTGTTTTATAATCATACAATTATAATAGTTTAAATATTTTATATAAAATTATTTTTCAATTTCAGAAACAACCTTCTTTAAGGCTTCTAAGGCATCTTCGGGTAATTTGTCATAACCGCCTTTATCAGTTTCTCTGGATTCTATGAATTGAATTCTATCCTTCATTTTAGCAATTAACTGAGTTTTATAATTCTTATCTTCAAAATCAGGTACAAAACCATTCCATTCAAATATTTCTATATCTGAAAATGGCCCCCAGGGGATAAAATCAGCTTTCTCTTCTACAATTGCTTCTATAATTCCTAAAGTATCAGCAGGTGTTATTTTCTTACCCATAAAGTCACCCGTGTTAATAATAAAACATTCCACGTTACGCTCGGCAACAAGGTGCTTAAACTTTTCAAAATCATGAGCTAAAGGATACGTTCGAAAGGGGTTAGCATAAGGTTCTATTACAAGAGTACTTGAATCCAGACCAGGAACAGGTCTCTCGGCTGTGGTTCTTTTTGTGGCTAAGGTGGCACCCATAACAGAAGCCAGGGAGGCACCTTTCAATTTAATTACAGGAGGAAGTGTAGGGTCCTTCATAATCCAAAAAATAGAGTTCACCGGTTCATTAATTCGGTCAACACGATTAGGAGACCAAAGTTTTGATTTTATGGCACGACCATTTCCGTTACGGATATCCTCAGTAACTAAGACCACCCGACTATTTTCATCCAAGGTAGCAGAACAGTTTTGTGCAGTTAACAAGTACTTATTATCCTCACAATTTGTTGGGTAATCCTGTGTTTTATCAAAATAGGCAGGTTCTAAGGCGATGGAGGAAGCGGTCTCTGTATTGATAATAAAAGCATCATCGTGCAGAACGGTAACATCATATTTCTTTTCGTGCCTTGCATGAGTAATAGTAGATTTACCGGAACCAGAGAGACCAAACACGGAAGCTACATAAAATTTACCGCCCTCAAGATTATATCTCTTTTGTCCGCCGTGGCAGGAGACATAACCATTGCGGTTGGCAATTGCCCAGGCGATGGTCAATGTTCCCTTCTTATGCTCTCCAAAGTATCTCATTCCAAGAATAGCGGCGCAGTTGGTAGCGGTATTGAAGTAACTTAAACCCATTGGATGGTCGGCATGCTTCCAGCCTGGATTCGAAAAAATATAGATATCGCATTCCTCACCTATTGGCTTGGAGTTTTTATACATTGTCATATATTCCTCGGATAAGTATTGAAAGTTAAGCATCCAGGAATAAAGAAGATTTTCTTCTCCTTTTGGAATTAATAAATGTGCCTTGACCATGAATTCGGGATCAAGACCAATGTACACCTCAGCGTGATATAGAGTAGTGTATCTGCTATCGTAGATGGCCTCCATCAACTTACTGTCAAGGTGATCGGTTTCAACACCGGGTTCTCCGGTTATCTTTCTCGCAGAGGCTGCACGACCGGTTACAAAACCGTCGTTAAATAGTAAAACCCTGGCATCCTTATCAAGTCCCCAATCCTCTCCGCGATATACAGGCATATCGGTAATTATTGTACCGGGTGAATTCTTGGCAAGTTCATAGGCTTGTTTTAATGCAGTTACCTTAACTACGTTATTACCGTAAAAAGCTGCTTCAATTATGGAGCGGGTTCTTGAAAAGCCTGGTTTATTAGCACCAATTTCATCTAGTTTAAAATATGCTTTTGTTGACACGTAATACCTCCCATTCCCAGAATTGTTCAATATTCATCGGGTATTGCAAACAAATTAATTAAGATTAGTTTGCAAATTGTTGTGGGATATTATAAGTACATTAAGTTTAAAAGTTTATTAACTCGAACAATTCAATGGGAGCATAGGGTTTATTTACCTGTTTTTTCAATCCATAAGTTCATTTTATCTTTTATAATTCCAAATTGAGCTGGCCCAACATCAAGTAAAAAAGTATGAAAATCTTTTGCAACAAATTTACTTCCTAATTCTCGTTCAGCTTGCTTTCTCATTTCCATTATTTCAAGATAACCAATTGCATAGGGGAGATAGATAGCAGGCTCTTCCAATAAGGTATCATAGATAGCACCTGCAATTTCATCATCACCAATAAAGTCATTGACATAGTCGACAGCGGTTCTTTTTGTCCAGCCTTCATAATGAATTCCAATGTCCGTACGAGCATACATACATAGGATTACAATGTTGTTAAGCTCAAGAAAATCAGCAAGCATTTCATCAATTCCGGAGGTATGATAGGAATACATTTCAACATAGGTTGCCCAGCCTTCATCATATCCAACAAAGTTTAATAAATTGCGGATAGGAGAGGGATTTTTACTTCTAAAATAAACACATTGATAGAGATGACCTGGATATCCTTCATGTGCCACAGTGGTATAAATCATGGACAGAGTCTTAGCATCGTTGCCGTTAATGTAAATATTATTATCCTTATAATTATCAATGGGGGGAATTAAGTACATTGCAGGACTTAAATATTCTGCAAGGGAATCAGGGACGTATTTAATGTTACAGTTTACAGTTGCTGTAGGTGGAAAATCTTTTTTAATATCAGATTTTAAGTCGCTGATAATGGCATTCGGGTCTGTTAATGGAAAGGAGTCAAAGGAGAGATACTTATCAATCAGGTTAGGATCGGCTGTTGTTAAAGCAGTAATATCAACAAGTCCGTCGCCGATTGCAGTATCAAGCATTTTAATCATTTCCAGCATACTTTTATTTGAGCC
Organism: Mobilitalea sp.; assembly: GCA_047606065.1. Lineage (GTDB taxonomy): Bacteria > Bacillota > Clostridia > Lachnospirales > Lachnospiraceae > Mobilitalea. The sequence goes on along the minus strand of JASGEU010000106.1, from coordinate 8,565 downwards.
TGTTTTAATCTTTGCTATATGTTCATAATAGGATTGACCCTTTGGGTAATAGTATAGACCGGCATCATTTGTACCGGTGCCCATAAGCTCGGTTAGCGTTTTTATTAACAATTTATAAGCTGGAATAACATGAGTAAGTACAGCCTCCTTGTTTTTTACCTTATAAGTTGTAATTTCTTCTTTGGTTAACCCTTTATAGTTCATTATTTTTTCATCAAAATACTGTATTAAGAAATTTTCTTTTGGATTTTCAATAAAGGAATTGCACTGCTCAATAATTTGAGTGGCTACAGCATCACTCATAAACAAGCCTTCTTTTGATTTTTCCCGTTCATATTGAGCTAAATCTTCAAAATAACTATAAACGCACGTAAGCAGATCAATATAAGTATCAATATCTGATTTAGTATAAAAACTGTATTCAGCTAAGAGAATTGGTAATTGAGCTTGAATACCGGTAGTTGGTCCAAGACATTCGTTGTAATACATAAAGTTACCTAAGTCTATATCCTGCTCAAGATAAGTCTTAACAATCTCATAGGTTAATTTTTGATCGGAGGTTAGAAGCTGATAATCAAAAGATTTCAGCCGCGCCAAATAATTTTCTGAGGAAGAAAGATCTTTTGTCATATTGCTGACGCTATATTCACCAAGGGTAGCCTTTTCTTCTGTAATCCCATAATTCTCGGGAGATGCCAGGGAATAATTCATAGAAAGGCTATCAGATTGGACCTCAAGGACAAATAAATCATTTAAAAAGGTATCAAATTTATCTTGTTCCGAAGACTCTGTTTTTTTCTGGCTGCATCCGCTTAACAACAGGGATAGGCAGAGGATAGTGAATAGTATAGTATAAAAAAACAAACTTCTTATTTTCATTACAACCTCCTATAGTGTCATGCCTTTAAATACTGGTGATTCTTTCATAGCAGTTAATGCATACACGGTTTGGATTTCTATTTATATATTCATGTTTATTCATCAAAATTACTGATAAGAAGTTATATTATTTATTTTTTGTCGCCTGTTATTTATTACCTAGTTCAGGTCATTCTTACCGGGTTAAGAAAAACGTACAAACTGCCGAAATAATAGAGGTAAAGTCGTTTTGAAATGAAATAACGACCTGTAATGTGCGATTTGACCTGTAGAAAAAGGACGGGAGATAGGATGAATCAAATTGTTTCAAAGAATATGGGAAGCCTGAACAAAACAGCGAAAACTCTGTCAGGGAAGGTTGTAATAGATAAAGATAAGAATGGATCAGGTTTATCTGCCATGAAAAAAGGTCAACAGATATCAGGCGTTGTTACGTCGGTAGGGGAACAGGTGACCTTTGATTTTAATGGTCAGAAAGTTAGAGCACCAAAGGATGTGGTTGGTGAGGTAAAACCAGGTGAAGTAAAGATCTTTGAAATATTAAAGACTTCTAAAAATGAAATAGAGCTTAAAATATTAAATCCGGAAGATGGCAGCAGGAAGACCTCCTTTAGAGCCAAGTTGACAATAGAGGCTGACTGGGAGACGGTTCTGGCAAAGAAAGAGCAGTCTGCAAAAAGAGCGGGTCAGGAACAAGAAAGCAAAGACAGCCTGGAAGGGTTGAAGGAACTGGAGACAAAGCTGACTGAACGGGATTATAAAAATATAGAACAAGAGGGATTTGATCCACAAAATTATACGATACAAGGACTCCAACGGGTGCTTGACCGAGTTAAGAAGCAGGAGAGCCAAAAAGCAGAAAAATTGAAGGATACAGAAGATAAAAAGAAACAAGAGGTATCCAGTGCACCCTTTGGACCTTCCGAACTAAAAATAAGACTTGAGGAAGTAAATTTACCGGCGACCTCCGACAATATAGCTAAATTAACCTCAGCACTATCCTTATTAGATGCAACACCGAGGATGGATGATAAGGCGATGCAGAATTTAATTTCGAAGAACCTTGCCCCAACTACTGAGAATTTATATAAGGCATATTATAGCAGTACAAAACTAACGAATGAACCGATAGCTTCACAGGACTGGAGCGAGTTGTTAAGTCAGGTAAAGGAAGTAATTAAAGAGGCAGGATTTGAAGTCACGGAAAGTGAGGTTAATTCTGCAAAATGGCTGGTTGAAAGTAAAATCCCATTAACACCTGAAACACTTACATATAAGAAGGAATTAGAGCAGTTAAATGATAACAGAATGCCCGAAGAGATGCTTAATCGTATGCTGGAAGGGATGAGTCAGGGATTGCATCCAAAGGATGCTGTATTAACAGGCTCGGATGAAAGTGCAGGCAAACTAGTTGAAAAGATAAAGGTTATATCAGAGGATAGTGTGTCCAAGGCTGTGGAGACGGATACGGAACTAACTCTAAAAAATTTGATTGCAATACAAGAGAATTCAAAGATAGAGCAGCAAGAAAATAATCCTTTAAAAGGAGAAAATTTAACCGCTGAAAATGAGAAGGAAGCTGTTGAAAATGAAGTAGTTGATGATAAGGCTTACAAGGAAGTCAGAGCAAAAAGACAGCTGGAAGAAATCCGACTGAAAATGACGATTGAATCAGCATCTAAACTGGAAAAGCAGGGCTTTTCCATAGAAACCAATGAGCTTAGTAAGGTCGTTGATGCATTAAAGCAATTAGAGGACAATTATTATAAAGAGCTGGCGCTGGAAGCAGATGCAGTATTCGATTCAACTTCACGGGATCTTTTAAAAGAGACCACCCAAAGCATCGAAGCTTTAAAAAATCTTCCAAGCCAGGTGCTTGGCAGTACGCTTACTATTAGGAACATCATAACAATGCCAGACCTTCTTACAGAAGGTAATAAGCTGCAGGCTGAGTTTGCAAAAGCAGGTGCTGCATATGAAACCTTGATGACGGTTCCAAACAGTGAGTATGGAGATTCTATTAAAAAGGCATTTGCAAAAGTTGATTCCTTATTGGAGGAGCTTCAAATTGAAAACACTGAGCAAAATCGAAGGGCGGCACGAATATTAGGCTACAACCAGATGGAAATTAATGAGAGCTCGATTGGACAAGTAAAGGCTTATGATCAGAAGGTAACAAATCTTATCAATAATTTGCATCCGGCAGTAACCGTTCGTATGCTGAAAGAGCAATTAAATCCAATGCAAATGACCATTGATGAGCTTAACCAAACAGTTAATCGCATTAGGGAAGAAGAGGGTATCTCTTCAGAGGAGAAGTTCAGTACATTTTTGCATAAGCTTGAAAAGACAAATGATATTACGTCGAGTGAGAGAAAGGCGTACATTGGTGTATACCGATTGCTTTATAATGTGGAAAAATCAGATGGGGCAGCAGTGGGTGCTTTGCTGAAAGCAAATCAGGAAGTGACCCTTGAAGGACTGCTTCGAGCTGTGAATACGAGTAAGAAGGGGCATTTAGACGCTGTAATTGATGATGAATTCGGAACCTTACAAGGCTTGACCCGGAATACAGAATCAATCGCGGAACAAGTTAGAGAATTCACTGCACAAGAACAGGCAGCAGATAGTGATGTTAATGCAAAGGAAGAAGTAAATTCCGACAATGAGGCAGTTCAAGAACAGACAGAGTATGTCGGGCAGATTTTGAAAGGGATAAAAGAGGGAATAACACCATCTTTATTAAAAAATATTTCTTCTAAGGGAATTTGGAATAGCATCAAGGACGTCCCTGTTGAAAAGCTATTTGATCAGCTTTCACAGATGGAAGATGATCAGATGGTGGAAGAGGAATATTCAAAGAAGGTTCAAGAAATCAGGGAATTATGCAAAAATTCGGAACAAGCTCTTCGATTCCTTAATAACTATAGTGTCCCCAATACTCCAGCTAATCTTATGATGGCAAATTATATGCTAAGTAACGGGGAATCTCCGATAAAGAAGCTGCTGAAATTACAAAAAGAAGAAAAAGTCGAAAAATCAGAAAATGCTCTTAAGGATTTGGAGCAATTGTCCGATACATTAATCGACAGGCATTCTGCAGTTGAAACTTATACACAGTTGGAGCAGGATGCAGAAGCTGCAATAGAACAATCTTATTCGGAAGAAAAGATAGATAATCAGAGATTGGCTGAGTTGAAAAGCTTAGGTCAGCAGATGAGATTTTTAAGGACACTTGCAGAAAAAGAATTTTATCAAATACCAATAGAAACAAAAAATGGTATTACAAATATGAACCTGACTATCTTAAGAGGAGTTACCGGGACCGGAAAGGTATCGGTTACTACCTGGTCGGAACAATTAGGCAATGTGAAGACAGAATTATCCTTAAAAGAGAATGGAATTCGGGGATTTATCGGCAGTGACAACCGCAGCGGATTAGAGCAAATGAGTAGGAATTCGCAGTTGCTTCGCAGTGCAGTTGAAGAACAGGATGTTACCCTAAAACAATTGGATTTTGTAATGCTAAGAAATGAGAAGGAAGCGAATAGTTATACTAATCAATTTCCACGAGATACCGAAGCATCGCATCCCGACACAGAACGAACCCTTTACCAAATTGCCAAAGCATTTATACAGTTTGTACGAGATATCGAAAACAGCTCTACTTAAGTTATTGTGAATAAAACAGCAAGTTTTGGACTATCTCATAGAGGCAGTATGAAAAGATAGTGTAAACGAAAGTTTAACAAGTATTTATATCGGCTACATGGAGGTTGCTGATTTATAGACAAGTTATAAAAATATGTGATTATAATAAATCGAGCGTACCATCGTACACGGAGGGGGATGGCTGCCAAAAAGAAAGGGATTAGGTGATAATATATGAGAATCAACCATAACATTTCGGCTTTAAAGGCAAACAACCAGTTATCAAAGACAAATTCAATGTTAGATAAGAGCTTGGAGAGATTATCTTCCGGTTATCGTATCAACAGTGCGGCAGATGACTCAGCAGGATTGGCAATTTCTGAAAAAATGAGAACTCAGATCTCTGGTTTAGATCAGGCTTCCAGAAATGCTTCTGATGGTATCTCTGTAATACAGACAGCGGAAGGTGCATTGGTTGAAGTTGAAGCAATGCTTCAAAGAATGAGAGAGCTTGCAGTTCAATCTGCAAATGGTACCTATACATCAGAGGATCGTGACGCAATTCAGGCGGAAATCGATCAGTTAAGCGGAGAGATTACCCGTATTTCCGAGACAACAGAGTTTAATACCATGACCTTACTGGATGGGAATATTGATCGTAAATCCTATTCCAGTAACAACAATGTTAAGTTAGTATCTTTATCTGATACAGTTTCCGTAGGCGACTTTAAATTGACAGTTGAGCAAGATGCAAGACAGGCAGTAGTGCTAGGGGATCAGGCTACATTTAGCATACCAGCAATAACAAGCAATGAAGTAGGCTCCATTAATATCAACGGTGAATCTGTTAAAATAGAAGAAGGAGATACTCTGGAGGATGTATTCAAAAAACTAAGAGATGTTGGAGACAGTGTCGGAGTTAGTGTTTTTGCAATAGCTTCTACTGCGAATCCATCTGCTACAACAAATCTTGATCTTGCAGGCTATACAAGTGATACCTGGGATGGGACAAATTATCTTGCTTTCGTCTCAAGTGAATATGGTTCTAATCAAAAGGTTGAAATCTATTGTGATGATCCAGAGTTAGCAAAATTATTGGGATTATCGTCCACTAAAACAGTAGCAACAGGTGTGGATGCAAAAGCAACCTTGGATTATAGCTCGAAATTTGAAAATACAGCAACGATTGCCATAACCGGTAACAAGGTTACAATATCGGATAGGGATAACTTCTCCATGGTGGTAGAAATAGCAGCTGGCACTGCGGCCACTCCATTTACTGATCTAAAGCTAGATACAACACCTCCTATTGCGAATATTCTGCCTACTATAGGTACCAGCACAAATGCAGCTGTAACAATCTCCGTTCTTGATGCAGGTCCAATGGATCTTCAAATTGGTGCAAATGAAGGACAGACAATGTCCGTAAGAATCCCTAAGGTGGATCCAGCAACCCTTGGAATTGACAAGGTAAATATTGGTACAGCAGATGGTGCACAAGCGGCAATTACTTTACTTGATACAGCGATCAATCAGGTTTCCGCAATTCGTTCCAAGCTTGGTGCGTACCAGAATAGATTAGAGCACTCTATTTCTAACCTGGATACAACGTCAGAGAACATGACAGAATCCCTATCTCGTATTTCAGACGTGGATATGGCAGTTGAGATGGCAAACTATACTCAGAAGAATGTACTTGCACAGGCTGGTACCTCCATGTTAGCACAGGCGAACCAGAGACCTCAGACGATTTTATCCTTACTTCAGAATTAATGAAAGCCTTGAGGTTGACCATAGGAGGACTTGATCGATGAAAAAAGAGGCAATTCAAACCTTCGCTAATAGAATAACGCAAGCCTCTAAAAGTGAGCTTATTGTTATTCTATACGAGATGGTTTTGGAAGAAATAGCAGAAGCCAAGGAAGCTTATGAATTAAAGGATTTAGCGGCCTTTGATAAGGAGCTGAAAAGAGCTCATAAATATATGAATGAACTGATAGTGGCATTAGACTTTAAGTACCAGATTTCCTATGATCTACTTAGCCTCTACCTATTTGCAAATAAATTGATTATTACAGCAATTATGAAAAGAAGCCCTGATTCACTTGAGGGCGTTCAAGGTGTAATAACAAGACTTTTAACAGGGTTTGAAGGTGTTAGTAAAGCTGACACCAGCGGACCAATGATGCGTAATACGCAGCAGCTCTATGCGGGCTTAACCTACGGTAAGGGCACATTGAATGAGACTTACATTGATCCTAATAGCAGGAGCCGTGGGTTTATGGTATAAATAAGCCACTACAAAAGATCTTAAAGTACAAGCGAAGCTGATGATAACATCAGTGAAGATACGAAAGCAGAGTATACCAAAGAGACGGATGATAACATCAGCAAATGTACAAAGGTGATGTATACTAAAGAAGCTGGATAAATACCAGTGAATGCATAAAAGTGATGTATACCAAAGAAGCTGGATAAATACCAGTGAATGCACAAAAGTGATGTATACCAAAGAAACTGGATAAATACCAGTGAATGCACAAAAATGATGTATACCAAAGAAACTGGATAGATACCAGCGAATGCACAAAAGTGATGTATACCAAAGAAGCTGGATAAATACCAGCGAATGCACAAAAGCCAGTAATACGAAAGAGACTAATCATAGTATTAGTGAATGTACAAAAGCCAGTAATACGAAAGCAGTTGATAATATCAGTGAATGTACAAATGTGATGTGCACGAAAGAAATGATTGATATCATTGAAAGCTACAAAAGAGACGGATTATTATAGTCAGTAGAAAATACCAAAGTGATTTAGTGCTAAAGAAAAGTTATAACTTTAATACACAGAAGCGATTTTTATTAATATACCAAAGGATTTATACACAGTACCTAAGATTCATGCCATAGAACATAAGAGGATATCATGAGACGCATAAGAGGATCTACGAACCTTAGGAGGATTAGTTTCTAATAGAGAGATAGAATTCTTTAAAAGGATAAAGAAACATAAGAAAACTGTGTACCAAAGATTAAATATAAGATTACATAAGATAGATAAGCTGTCCCAAAACACGATAGGAAAAAAATTGTTTTCTTAAAGTGATTTGGGACAGTTTTTGTATGCTTTAGCAGCAAGTAGTATCAGATTCTTTTGCAAGTTTTAATAGAAATTTATAACGGTTTTGTACAGCATTTAATTCATAAATACAGCTATCAATCAGATCAGGATCTACAACGTTTTGAAAGTTGGAGTAAGCTGCTTCCATAGCTATCTTTGTTTTATTTATTTCGTTAATGATATAATTATCTTTTGGGGGTCTCCTTTTAGAGAATAACAGCATAGCGTCACCAGCCTTACATAATGATTTGTATATAGTATAGTCAAAAAAATTGCCTTTTATTCTATTTATTAACATAAAATGGATGAGAAGGTATATAAATGTAACAAGGGTTGTATATACAATATTTTTATGAGAAAAAGAGGGAGAGGCATATGGACAATATTATATTAATTACAATAATCGTGGGCTGTATTATTTTTATTGGAGTATGTCTCATAAAAAAGAGACCTGCAATGATAATAGATTTTCTGTTACGAGCGTTTATTGGAACTGCAGGTATATATCTATTGGATCTGGTATTAAGAAGTTATGGATATGGATTTGATGTGGGTATAAATAGTATTAGTGTACTTACGAATGGGCTACTGGGTCTTCCCGGCTTTTTACTGCTGTATGGGTTGGCAATCTATTATTCTTATTAGAGGATACCCAGATAGGGAGGATTTAAATACATTAAAATAAGGCAGTTCTGCAAGTTGCAGGCTGCCTTATTTTAGTCATCATAAAATATCTAATAACCCATAATTTCTTTAATCATGAATTCTCGTCCGCCGACAATGGTCAGCTCTTTACTACTACAGTTAGGACAGGTTTTATGTTCCACAGGAGGATAAATAGTATTACATTGCAGGCAACATGCACTTGCTTTTAATATTTCTATTTTTAATTCTGTTTTCTCAAGTATCG
>JASGEU010000105.1:0-11737 GCA_047606065.1 Mobilitalea sp. | reverse complement strand
TAAATTTTGGAATCGTGTTATGTTCCCAATCATGGATATTAATCATAGAGTCATTGCCTTCGGTGGACGAGTTCTTGGAGAGGGTAATCCAAAGTATTTGAATTCACCAGAGACACAGCTATTTGATAAGAGCCGCAACCTATATGGCTTGAATTTTGCAAGATCTTCCAGAAAGACTAACCTTCTTATATGTGAAGGCTATATGGATGTTATCGCTCTGCATCAAGCGGGATTTACCAATGCGGTCGCAGCACTTGGAACAGCATTTACAGTATTTCATGCAAATTTATTAAAAAGATATACTAATGAGGTGATTTTAACCTTTGACAGTGACGGTGCTGGTACCCAGGCTGCGCTGCGTGCAATTCCAATTCTTAAGGAAGCTGGACTATCAGTTAAGGTAATTGATATGAAGCCTTACAAAGATCCGGATGAATTTATTAAAGCATTGGGTGCCGAAGAATATCAAAAACGAATTGATGAAGCTAAAAACAGCTTTTTCTTTGAAATAAATGTAATGCAAAAAGATTATGAGATGACAGACCCAGAGCAAAAGACGAAGTTTTTCAATGAAACGGCAAAAAAATTAATTGGCTTTCGAGAAGAGCTGGAGCGTAATTTTTATATTGATGCAGTCGCTAAAACATATCAGATTGACGTGGAGCAGCTTCGAAGATTGGTAAATCGACTTGGTTCACAGATTGTAGTGGGACTGGAAACCAGAGAGGCTACAGAACAAACAAGCAAAAGACGTAAGGTACAAGAGGATGGCATCCAAAAATCACAGAAGCTTCTTCTCACCTGGTTGATTGAAGATAATAGTATATTTGATAAAATCAAAGGATTTATTCAACCACTTGATTTTACTGAAGGTATCTATCATGAGGTGGCGGAGTTGGTGTTTGAGCAATACGAAAAGGAACATCAGGTAATTCCAGCAAGGATTATTAATAATTTTCAAAATAAAGAGGAACAGTCAGAAGTTGCAGCTCTTTTCTCGGCAGAAATACGCGGCGAGATGGACGAAGCAGGGAAACATAAGGCACTGGTTGATACTGTTATGAAGTTGAAAGAACATAGTTTGGACAAGCAGAGTAAGCAGGCAATTGAAGTGAATGATACAGCACTTTTGATGAAAATTATAACAGAAAAAACGGAACTAAAGAAAAAACAATTTACTTTACCACAATAATTGATGGAATTTTGCGGGGGATTTTGTTGAAAGGCTGATAATGAAGGGATTTCAAGTATGGTAAGCCTGACAGAATTGCATATTTCATCGAATGGTGGTTAGAATATTAAAAGAGTTTAAGAAGGAAGGATTATCTATGGACGAAAATATAGTAAAATTTACGGAAAGACTGAAGGAATTGCTGGCTTTTGCGGAAAAAAAGAAGAATGTACTTGAGTTCCAGGAAGTAAATGATTTTTTTGCTGATATGGAACTGGACCCCAGCAAAATCGAGAAAATTTATGATTTTCTGGACAAGCACAATGTCGATGTTCTCAGAATTTCCGAGGAAGATGAAGAGGACATCATCTTAGATGATGATGAAGATATAGAACCCATAGATTTGACCATTCCAGAAGGTATCAATATAGATGACCCGGTCAGAATGTACCTCAAAGAAATTGGTAAGGTGCAGCTTTTAAATGCGGATGAAGAGATTGAGCTTGCAAGAAGAATGAATGATGGTGATGACTATGCGAAGAAACGTCTTGCAGAAGCAAACCTGCGTCTGGTTGTAAGCATTGCAAAACGCTATGTTGGCCGTGGAATGCTATTCCTTGATTTAATTCAGGAAGGTAATCTTGGATTAATCAAAGCAGTGGAAAAGTTTGATTATCATAAGGGTTTTAAGTTCAGTACCTATGCAACCTGGTGGATTCGCCAGGCAATTACCAGAGCAATTGCGGACCAGGCAAGAACCATCCGTATACCAGTGCATATGGTAGAAACCATTAATAAATTAACACGCGTTCAGCGTCAGCTATTACAGGAATTAGGCAGAGAACCTTCCCCGGAAGAAATCTCAGAAGTAATGAACCTTTCTGTTGATAGAGTAAGAGAGATTCAAAAGATTTCACAGGAGCCGGTATCTCTGGAGACACCAATTGGTGAAGAGGAAGACAGCCATTTAGGTGATTTTATTCAGGATGATAATGTACCAGTGCCTGCCGAGGCAGCGGCATTTACCCTGTTAAAGGAACAGCTGGTTGAGGTACTTGGAACCTTGACGGAACGTGAACAGAAGGTACTACGTCTTCGGTTTGGTCTGGATGATGGACGAGCTCGTACTCTGGAAGAGGTGGGTAAAGAATTTAATGTAACCAGAGAGCGTATTCGACAGATTGAAGCTAAGGCACTTCGTAAGCTTAGACATCCCAGCCGCAGCCGTAAGTTAAAGGATTATTTAGAATAAAAGATATAAATCATTTAATCTTATTTGAATATATTAAAGACAGCTAAATAATAGGAAAGTATTTGTAGGGGATTTAAATGTGAGATATCACATTTAGGTCCCTTATTACGTGAACGCACCTGAACACCAACGGCTGTAAACAGCCGTGAGAAATACGCGTAGCGTGCTTCTGCCGGTTAAATCAGCCATTTAGAGTTCTTAGAATTTAATATGGATAATTTTGTGTAGAAAAGTAGTCAAAAAAATGATACTATTACTATTATCAATAAGAAATACGTGTAACAGGATGATACACTAGAAATTCGGAGAATAACATGCAGCTTTCAAAACGTTTACAGGCAGTTGCGGATCTGGTTACTACCGGGAACGCGGTGGCAGATGTGGGTTGTGACCATGCCTATATTTCCATCTATTTAGCAAAACAGAAAATTTCACCTAGAGTGATTGCCATGGATGTCAACCAAGGACCAATTGATCGGGCAAATGAAAATATTATCAAGTATGGTTGTGAAAATAAAATAGAAACAAGAAAATCAGATGGACTTCAGAAGCTGGAAGTAGGAGAAGTGGATACCATATTAATTGGAGGCATGGGCGGAGCATTAATAATTAACATTTTGTCTGCCAAATTAGAAGTCATGAAGACGGTGAAAGAACTGGTACTTCAGCCACAATCAGAAATCAATAAAGTAAGGCAATTTCTTCAGGAACAGGAATTCTGTATCGTCGATGAGAATATGCTCTATGAGGACGGTAAATATTATGTAATGATGAAAGCTATACCAAAGGAAAAAGCAGGTACAGAGTCAGAGAAATATCAGCTTAAAACCGACGAGCATTTTTATTATGGAAGACTTTTATTAGAAATGCAAAATCCTGTTCTTAAGGAATTTCTACTCTGGGATTTAAGTTTATGCGAGGGAATAAAGGAAAATTTACTTCGAAACCAAACAGATAATTCAATTGTAAGATTAAAGGAATTGGAACAAGAGATGGAGCTGATACAAAAAGGAATTAAATTATTTGAAAAGTAGCCCTATTACTTACAAGGAGGATGATTGAATTTGAGTACTATGATTAAGGTTGAAATAAATGAGAAGATCTATGAATACCCGGAAAATGCATCGCTTTTAGAAATTAGCAGGGATTTTCAAAAAGATTATGATAGTGAGATTATTTTAGCTTTTGTAAATAACAAATTACGGGAACTATTTAAACCTGCGAAGGATCAGGGAAAGATTCGCTTCGTAACTACTGCAACGGACGCCGGTCATAAAACATATGTAAGAGGTATGATACTTGTTATGCTTAAGGCTTTGTATGCTGAATTTGGTGCAGAAAATGTAATGAAAGTATCTACTGAGTATACCATAAGCAATGGACTATATTGTGAGTATGAGGGGAAACTTGAGCTAACCAGTGAACGTTTGCTTGCTGTGAAAAAGAGAATGGATGATCTTGTTAAGAAGGATATCCCTTTCATAAAACGAAGCATTGGAACCGATGATGCGATTGAGCTATTCCGCCAATATCAGATGTTTGACAAGGAGAAATTGTTCAAATATCGTCGAGTATCAAAAGCTAATATCTACAGCCTGGATGGTTTTGAAGATTATTATTATGGATATATGCCGCCAAGTACAGGGATGCTGCAATATTTTGACCTTATGAAATATAATGACGGCTTTCTATTACTGCTTCCCAATGAAAAGAAACCAAGAACAATTGAAGCTTTTAAACCGCAGGATAAGCTATATACAACACTTAAAGAATCAAATGAGTGGGCGAATATGCTGGAGATACCTAATGTCGGTGCACTTAATGATGTTATTGCTAACGGGAAGATGAGTGAATTAATTCTGGTTCAAGAAGCTTTGCAGGAGAAAAAGATTAGTGACATTGCGGCTGCGATTAAAAATAAACCAGGCATGAAATTCATTATGATTGCAGGTCCGTCTTCCTCAGGAAAGACAACATTTTCACATCGACTAAGTATACAGCTGAAAGCTCACGGCTTAAAGCCCCATCCAATTGCAATTGATAATTACTTTGTTGATAGAGAAAAGACTCCAAGAGATGAACAGGGAAACTTTAATTTTGAAGTATTAGGTGCCATTGACCTGGAGCAGTTCAATAAAGATATGACGGATTTATTGAATGGCAAAACCGTGGATATTCCTCACTTTAACTTTATTTCAGGTTTTCGAGAGTATAAAGGGAATTATCTGACACTTGGACCGGAGGATATTCTTGTTATAGAAGGAATTCATGGACTAAATGATGCTTTATCCTATTCTCTGCCAAGAGAGAGTAAGTTCAAAATATATATCAGTGCGTTGACTCAGCTTAATATTGATGAACATAACCGTATTCCTACCACAGATGGCAGATTAATTCGACGTATGGTACGTGATGCAAGAACCAGAGGAGCTTCTGCTCAGAAGACTATTTCCATGTGGCCTTCGGTTCGCAGGGGAGAGGATGAGAATATCTTCCCTTTCCAGGAGGACGCGGACGTAATGTTCAATTCAGCCTTGATCTATGAATTGGCAGTTCTGAAGCAATATGCCGAAGCAATTCTATTTGGTATTGACCGTACCAGTGAAGAATATGTGGAGGCAAAGAGATTATTAAAATTCTTAGACTACTTCTTAGCAATGCCAAGTGAATCCATTCCGAATAATTCGATTTTAAGAGAATTTGTAGGAGGAAGCTGTTTTAAGGTGTGATGGAGAATAGTATATAGATCAATGGATAATGATTAAGATTACAAGAACGAATAGCGCTTTTCTTAAATAATTTAAGAGAGCACATATTCGTTCTTTTTTTGCGGGAATTAAAAAGAAACATCAATTTTAATGGGTGAATTTTTGGAAAAACATAATATTAGTTGGAATAGTAATTGTCATAAAAGCCCAGGTATATGAATATAATGTTATGAGACTCTATTGTTTTTGGCTGCTTAACGTTATTAAAGTAATTTAATGGTATCGCACTCATTTTGCAAAGGAGGACAGGCACAGTTTTATAAAAATCACATAAAAAACACCCACATAATATGCGGGTGAAAGTTTCATTGTTATGAGTAGTACGATAAGCCGGGTTCTGTCTTGAATGGTCATCTATCTTGACCGCATGTTACCATGTGGCTCAAGTATTGCTTTCGCAAATACTACGCGACCTACCCTAAAGCACGGCGGGCAACCGTATCGCCTTATGTTCGGTCTTGCTTCGAGTGGGGTTTACATAGCCTCTCCTGTTACCAGAAGAGCGGTGGTCTCTTAAGCCACCTTTCCATCCTTACCAAGAACTTCGGTGAACCGAAAGCCTGGCGGTATATTTCTGTTGCACTAGCCTTGGAGTCGCCTCCACCGGACGTTATCCGGCACTCTGCCCTGTGAAGCCCGGACTTTCCTCACCCCGAAGGGCGCGACCATCTGTGCTACTCACGGTTAGTATTCTACCATGGTATAAGAATTATGTAAATATATTTATTAGACCAGGTATTATATAACAGTTCTGCCATAGCTTGATTTCGCTTCGCTACATTTTGCTAAGGCAGAGAGCGAATGCGGAACTGTTACATAAATTGAGCCACCAGATCCTATTTACAGGGAACTACTAAAAGTAAGTAGAGGAGTCCTGTACAGGTCATGATGGCTTCAACTTATGAACTATGAAAATGGAAGAAGAAAAATATGAGTTAATTATACCATAAATATCAAATTAAGGTAGCATTTTTTTAAAAATAATAAATTAATTAATATTATTAAGTTATGTAATATAATTTGTCGAAAAAATGCCAAGGAATCTTTTTATTATAATGTTATAGTAACAGTTCAGCCATGCAAGTTTTTTGATATCAAAACAATTGAATTTACTGTGCTGCTATCAATAGATTAAATTATTTAATAATCCTACTTGCCAGAATAGAAAGGAATAACTACATATTTATACAGAGGTAATTATGATAAGTGCGTTTTTGACATGTAAGAAATGAGTTTCTTTGAAATACGTATTTTTTGATAGAGGGCAGCATAGGTGATCTCATCCACTCCGTCAATAAAGTTCTGTGGGAAGTTTTTTATAATACCATATTCTTTTGTAAGCAAAACCGCTTTATTATAGGCAATTGCTGCCTCGGTTTCTGTAGGATAGCAACCAATAATGAAATTACCATTCAGGTGAATTTTTGCCACATACTTTGCAATTCCCTTTTGATAGATTTTACTGACACCATGATAACGGTTGATCAGTTCTATATTATGATAACGAAAGTCGTGGTTATCCCCGTTCATGAAAGAGTAATCTCTGCCTGCAACTGCAAAATTCTTTATACCATATCGGGACAAGATATTTACCTGCATACCGAAGTCACTTACAAAGAGATGTCCCCCACGCTTCATAATCTTATGATGGGCGTAATAGAATAAATCCTCGGCATCAAAGGTGTAGTAAATAGTTTTATCTATATAATAGAAGAAATAGCGTTTTTTAAGATAAATTGGATTTTTAAAGTAGATTCTGTTGTCTCGAAAGTTAATTAAGGTTACCCACTTATCAAAGGTTAAAATACAGTCGAAAGGATAGTTTTCAATGGTCCAGGCAGAGTGATCCACAAGAACCTCACCTGCGAGAAGATAAGCCTTATGGGCATGAACTTCCTGCATATAACTTCCCAGACTGATATGCTTATTTCTATATGTAATAGAGGAGCGGTAATATTCTTCCCCATTCTTTTTCCTTGCAGAATAAACGCCGGGTAACATTCGAGAACCTCCTTCGTACAGCTTCTTTTTATAAATATATCAGAAATTGAAGCAATGTGAAATAGTGACTTCTGTATCAATTATAATCTAAAGAATAACAGGTTTCCGCTACAATATTACACAATAAATGGAATGATTTGTATGATTCTTGGTACATGCATCATTTCTAATGTATAAAAATGGATGTAGCTGCGTAAAATATTTAATATATTGTTAATAATATGTTAAAAATTACCTGTACATATTTCACAGAATCTTAACTTTGCATAATGCGAATTATTGGTACAAATGCTCTTTCATGTTAAATAATGGTAATTATCTATCGTGTCATATAACGAAAATACGTTTGGATTATTGACACAAAAAATAAGGTTGCCTATAATGCTTGGTAGCGTTAACCAGCTATTACATTTTATGGAAACAACAACCATTTAGAAAAGAGGAAATAATATGTCATTAATATACTCGTTTCTTCAAAAGAGACGAATGCAGGAATCACATCATGGTATGGTCATGGTCGTTATTGCTTATCTACTATCCATACTTCTGCTGATACTTGGCTCAGATGTTTTCTACAAAATAAATTCAGCGGCAGCAGGAGTAGATGAGGAGACAATTGTAGCACAAGACACTGAGCTGCAGACCTTATCTAGTTTACCTGGTACATACAGATTTACAGCTTCTTTAGAGGGGCAAATGATTAATCCATATCAGCTGCCTTTAAATCTGGAAGATTTCGATATCACAGAACAGGTAACAGACACTTCGGTTGAGGATACTCTCTGGTTCCTGGGTAGTGCAGTAGACAACGAAACCTTCGAGCAAATGCTCGGGCAGCTTGGAGACCATGTATCAAATTTACTTGCAACAGCAGAAAAGGCACAGCAGAATAAAATACAAAGCTTTTCAGTAAAAGTAGATAGCAGTGATTCGGTTGTAACTGTATCGGAAGAAGAAGTAACCATGCTTGAGCGTATTGTTGAAGCAGAAGCAGGTGGTGAAGACATGGTCGGAAAAATACTAATTGCCAATGTAATCTTTAATCGCATGGCAGATGATCATTTTCCGGATACAGTGCAGGAGGTAATCTTCCAAAATAAAGATGGTGATTATCAGTTCTCACCGGTAAAGTCAAAACGATATTTTAAAGTTACTGTGTCAAAAGAGACCAGGAAAGCAGTGCAGAGAGCCTTAAACGGAGAGGATTACTCCGAAGGAGCCTTATATTTCATTGCTAAGAAGCGTGCCTCTGCGGGAGGTTCCGCTTGGTTTAATGCCAACTTAACACGTCTGTTTCAGCACGGTGGTCACGAATTCTACAAAAATAAATAGAGCTATTGTAATATAAAGGATAGGCGTGATATAATACATAAAACTTAACTGTTCAGTGCCTTCACAGTTATTTTGCATCTTACGATGCTATGTACACAAAACGGATAGAGAGCATCCGTTTTGGCACTGAAAGACTCGAATCCACTGCGCGATTCTCGGAGGTTCTGAATAGTTATCAGGTATCTTACCCCAGCATATTTATGCGTTTGTGGAAGCCAGTAAAATCCCTGTGTATACGGGTATGGCAGCCTGCTGGTTAATTGGGGAAGTGAAATATTAGAAAAGGGGATTGAAGTGATGAACCTAATGTACAGAAGCACGAGAGACTCAAAGAATCGTTTAACAGCATCTCAAGCAGTGCTGCAAGGCCTATCCTCCGACGGAGGTTTATTCGTACCAGAGCAAATACCTGTATTAGACAAGACAATGGATCAATTATCACAGATGGACTACCGGGAACTAGCCTATGAAGTAATGAAGTTGTTTCTTACAGACTATACCGAGCAGGAACTAAAAGATTGCATTAATAAAGCCTATGATGATAAATTTGATACCACAGAAATAGCACCCTTAAAGCAGGTAGGGCAGGAATATTATTTGGAGTTATTCCATGGACCGACTATTGCCTTTAAGGATATGGCATTATCCATTTTACCGCATCTGTTAACAAAAGCGGCTAAGAAGAATAATGTGAAAGAGAAAATTGTAATTCTAACAGCCACCTCTGGGGATACCGGTAAGGCTGCCTTAGCTGGTTTTGCAGATGTGGAATGTACCAGTATCATTGTATTCTATCCCAAGGACGGCGTAAGCAGTGTTCAAGAAAAGCAGATGGTAACACAGCAGGGAGCTAATACACATGTTATTGGAATTACTGGTAACTTTGATGATGCGCAGACTGGCGTGAAGAATATGTTCAATGATACAGAGCTTGCCAATCGATTAAAAGCTGCGGGTTATCTGTTCTCATCGGCTAACTCCATTAACATTGGCAGATTGGTTCCGCAGATTGCTTATTATGTCTACTCCTATGCAACATTATATAAGAACAAACAGCTTCAACCAGGAGAGAGTATTAACTTCGCTGTACCTACCGGTAACTTTGGTAATATCCTCGCTGCCTACTATGCAAAGGCAATCGGATTACCAATCAATAAGCTGATTTGTGCTTCCAACGAGAATAAAGTTCTCTATGACTTCTTCCAGACTGGAAGCTATGATCGCAACAGAGACTTTATATTGACAGAATCTCCTTCGATGGACATTCTGGTATCCAGTAATCTTGAGCGTCTTATTTATGCAATAGCGGATAGTGACTCTGATAAGACAGCAGAACTTATGGAAGCTTTATCAAAGAAAGGTGCCTATGAGATTACAGCTGACATGAAAGCAAAGCTGGAAGGCTTTGTTGGGGGCTGGGCGACAGAAGCCGAGACCAAGGAAGCAATCAAAAAGGTGTATGACGAGAATGGTTACGTAATCGATACTCATACCGCAGTTGCAGCCAGCGTCTATGACAGATATAAGAAAGAAACTGGAGATAAAAAGAAAGCAATAATTGTTTCGACAGCAAGTCCTTACAAATTTGCAGCAAGTGTTCTCACCGCTCTTACTGCAGAAATTGGTACAAAGTCCGATTATGAGCAGGCCGAGCTCTTAAGCAAGGTGTCCGCTACAGATATACCGAAAGCAGTGGAAGAATTACAAAATGCGCCAGTACTTCATAATACTGTCTGCGAAACAGGAAAAATGCAGCAAATTGTTGAAAAAATTTTAAAAATAATCTAATTGTGACAAAAGCGTGACATAAAATTGACATATTCAAAGTGCATATTATAGTCATAGTCAACGCAACACAACAGACACTTGTTAAATAGTCAAGAGAGCGGATGAAGTCACATCCTAACCTGCATCTGCTAGCTTGGTACATAGATGTGTGTCTGTAGATAAGAGGGGTTATCCCATGAGCAGTTTGACTAATATATAATTCGCCTAATAAAAAGGGTATTAAAGCTGTACAGGCAGGAAAGCGGATGGTAAAATATCCAAATTACCGGGTAAAAGGACTTGACCTTTTTTTCCTTTATTGCTATAATCTACTTGTTATTGGAGGATTATATTAGGGCGTTACTTTTCTGGTTTACGGGGTTTACAAGCTTTGTAAAGTATTAAAGGGCGCGTTATATAACACCAAACCCATATATTTTAAGGAGGAAGTAAGAATATGAAGAATTTCTTTAAGAAATTATCCTTCGTAATGGCATTAGCGATGATCATCTCTGTAATCGCTCCTGCTGCTGGCGCATTTGCAGCTACTGCACCTGCACTTTCAGCTAAGGGAACCAAGTACTTATATCTTGGTAATGCAACGAAGAGCAGTCTCGATTTAAACGTAACTAACAAACCAGCTGGTGCTAGTTATGTATGGTCATCTTCTAAGAAGACCATTGCAACCGTAGATAAATACGGTGTAGTAAAAGGTGTTAAACAAGGTAAGACAACCGTTTCTTTAGCAATCACTAAGAAAGATGGTTCTAAAACCACACTTTCCGTAGATTTCGTTGTTAGAAATAACATCAAATCTTTTACAAGTATTGTAGATGCTGATGGTGCTGACCTTGCTAAGTTAGTAGCTGGTAAAGCTTATGACTTAAATGGTAAATTCACAACTAACGGTGGATCTACAACTTCTACTTCATCTGTAGCTAGATGGTCTGTTGACTCTGACAAAGCTACTATTGATGTGAAGACTGGCGTATTTACAGCTACAGAAGCTGGAACATACAAAGTTACAGTTAATGCATTTGAAACAGCAACAGGCGCTGATGCATGGGTTGCTTTAAATGACAAGACTTCAACAGCTGGTGTAAAAGCTACTGGAACATTTGAAGTAACAGTAATTACAAGCTTTGTATCTTCAAGACAGGTTGATCAGGATACTTTAGAATTAACTTTTGATGGCGATATGAGCAAGTCCACACTTGACAAAGATTTAGTTCTTTATCAAATAATCGGTAGTACTGCAGTTACAACTGGTGCAGAGAAGATTAAGAAAGTAAGCTATGATACAACAGGCAAGATTGTTACTGTTGATGTTTACGCAAACTTCACAGCAGGTGGTAGCTATAAGTTAGTAGCTGGTGAACTTACTGTTCCTTTCACAGCTGCAACCGCAAAGTTAACTGACATCGCGAAGATCGTTCTTGATGATGT
>JASGEU010000104.1:0-53476 GCA_047606065.1 Mobilitalea sp. | reverse complement strand
GCATAACCGTAGGTATGAGGAAAGAGACTAATATACTCGTTATTGGACTGTGTTGTAAGGGTTCCATCTTTAATCATCACAGCTACATCATAATAAAACTTATAATCCGAATCCATAGCTACAGGATTATTCTGAATATAATTTACTCGTAAAATAATTCCTCCTATAGCAATAAGAAGTATACATAAAATCTCGACCACTGGCATTAACCTTCTCAAGTGCGATCCTAATTTCAGAAGAAAAGGCCTCGTTATAATATAAAACACTACATTAATTAATATAATTACGGCAAATAGTCCAATAATCAAAACTGTTTTAATCAAGTAGGGGTTCTGATCCTCCTGAAATTGCTCAGCACCCAATAATAGAATAAGCAAAGACGCTGCTAAATATATAATTAATGAAAGATATATCATCCAATTTCTTTTGATACTCATTATTCACCTCATTAATCAGCTTTCCATTAAGATTTTAACAATCTGCTCGCTAGCTGTGCCATTTCCGTAAGGGTTACATGCCTTACTCATTCTCTCATATTCCCTTGCATCCGTTAATAACGTTCGAAATTCCCGGTATACGTCTTCCTCTTTCGTACCCACCAGCTTCAGCGTTCCTGCGTCAACACCTTCGGGGCGTTCTGTTGTATTACGCAATACAAGTACCGGCTTACCCAGACTTGGTGCTTCTTCTTGAATACCACCGCTGTCCGTTAATACAAGTTCACTGCGGTTGATGAAATTATGAAAATCCAAGACATCCAGAGGTTCGATAATTTTCATTCGATCATGATCTCCAAAGACTTCTTTCGCCGTATCACGAACCTGCGGATTAAAATGAATTGGATATACTACCTTTACATCCGGGGACTCATCCAGCACTCTTTTTATACCTTTAAAAATATCGTACAGTGGCGCACCAAGGTTTTCTCTTCGATGTGCTGTCAAAAGTATTAATCTACTGCCTTCTGCCCAGGTAAGCATTGGGTGTGTATAGTCTGCACGGACACTGGTTTTTAACGCATCAATTACTGTATTCCCCGTAACATAGATTGTATCTGTATTTTTTCCCTCTCGAATCAGATTATCTCTTGCTGTATCCGTAGGTGCAAAATTCCAACTTGCTCCTATTCCTATTGCTTGTCTGTTAAATTCCTCTGGATATGGTGCCATAACATCATAGGTTCTGAGACCAGCTTCCACATGCCCGTAGGGTATATTTTTATAAAATGCAGCGAGGGCAGAGGCGAAGGCTGTGGTCGTGTCTCCATGTACCAATACCACATCCGGCTTTACCTCTTCCAATAAGTTTTTCATCCCCTCTAACACACTGATTGTAATATCAAAGAGGGTCTGCTTGTCTTTCATAATATTCAAGTCATAATCAGGCGTTATCTCAAAACATTCTAACACCTGGTGCAGCATTTGACGATGCTGCCCTGTTATTGCTACAATGGTCTCTATCTCCGAATGACGCTTTAGTTCCTTCACCAGGGGACACATTTTAATTGCTTCCGGCCTGGTTCCAAACACCAACATTACTCTTTTCAAGATTCGTCGTCCTCTTTCCTTTTATACTGCTTTGCTCTTGACAGAATTAAAATAGATATGGTTAAGAGCATAATCATCGCTGCTGCAGACATAATTGTAAATAAAACTGTTTGCTTATTTTCCTCTACAAATTCTCCGATAGAAGGTTTTTCTTCCACTTCCTTAGTTTCAAGAAATACAAAACTTTTCAGGTCATTATCACTATCTACTAATACACAATCTCCCTCCAGGTTCCAACGCTCTTCATTATCTTGAAGAAACCCTTGCGCAACTGCAGTGGAGTCTTTTCCTGTACTAACGGCAGCAAAAATAGTTCGATCCTTTGCAAACGGTGATTCAATCAGCTGAAATGACGCAATACTCTTTGCATATTGCTCCGATAACACGAGCTTACTATTACTAACAAAGGCATCACCAGCTGAATTTAATTGAAAATGTAAATTAGAATTAATTTTGGCTAAAAAGGAATTTTGTAAGGTACCTGCCGTAATGATATTGTAATCGGCATCTGTCTCGCTGAACTCACTAGCACGTATCACTTTTAAGGTTCCATAAGGCTCAACCTGATATCCATACACTGAAACAGCCTTACCTAAGAGTTCTAAATCCTGTTCCTTTAAATCATCCCCAACAACTAAAAGAACATTGTCAAACATACCTTTTTTCTGAAAGGGGGAGGGGAAATAATCAAAGGAAACTACATTATTATCTTTTGCAGGCAGATATAACATGGAGTCACTTGTAACATAAGCCCACGGCATCTGATCCTGGCGCATGGTACATAGCAAATCCTTAATCTCTAAATCAAAAGCTATCTTAATACTGGAAGAGTTGGTTCCGATAACATCCGATGGCATTGTAAAGGTAAGTTCATCAGCCGCTGCATTTTCTTTTGTTAATTTCTTGCTGGCAATCGGAACATCTCCCCAAAATACTGTTATTAGGGAGCGATCAAAATCTAAATTCTCACTGTAACGAAATTTCAAGGATATCTTTCCATCGGAGGAAAGTACATAGTCATTACCAAAAGGTAGATATATTATTTGTTCATTATGGAAAGGACCAACATAAGTCATTCCCTTTCCCATTAAATTATCTATTGTATAGCTGCCGGCTACTAACTGACTTAATTGCCTTGAATCATAAACAATTTGAGCACTGCCTTCCTGAACAAAAGCAATATTTCCTTTCTCTTGTGATATACGATCCTCATCCAGCAGCATATGAACAGCTTCCATTAAATTATTTTCTTTATCAGAAACGATTAATAACAAAGGATTATCTGACACATCCTTCACCAATCTTATCATGGTACGATCAGAAAGAACATAGGTTTCTGCTGCCAGTGAATTTTCTGCCAGATTAACCTGCAAATACTTATTGAACTCTGCCGGAAGATTCGCCGTTGTTGATATTAGAACTTTCTTTGTAATTCCTTTACCGACAACGTCTTTGTACTGACATAAAGAAATCTCATTCTGATCCGTGGTACTTGTACTGATATCTGCCAAAAGATACGCAGCTGCTGCTAATTCTCCGTTTAGGGCATTGTCTGGCACTATTATGCCTGTGTGCTCCCCCGTAGGATTTACTGTAGAAATAAATGGATATGGATAATAACTAATCTTATCATCGTCTAAAAGGTCATAGCCGGCATACACATAGGAGCTGTCCTTAATATTAACCCAATTAGATAAAGACTGATCTTCTGTACAGCCTTCAGAATCATAGATACGAACATAAGAGGATATATAAAGTAAATTAAATCCTTCCTTTAATTTATCGACGGGAATCGTAAAATAAGCGGTCTGTTCTTTCCCCTTGTCATATTCAATGAAGCATGAATACACAGGAACATCATTCACCAGAAAGGTTAGAGATGCCGGCACATCATCGGTTACAAGACTACTAACTTCGTAAGCTATCCCTACATATACGAACTTTGCATCCCAGTAATTCGGCATATTAAAATAGAAGGAGGTATTTCCTACAATACCCTTCATTGGCCTCGTAGTTTCAAAAGAAAAATACTTTTGATAAGACGTAGATGGAATTTCAGGAATATTTTTATTGGCTTTCACGGTATTAATATCCGTATTTAAAATAGCATCAATAATACTGGATTGTTCTTCAGCAGCATTAGCATCCGTATTTTTTGTACTGTCTCCATCTGCATTTTCATCTTCTGTCTTTGTTCCATTGGTACCTGACCCCTTTACATTTACAGCCTCATCGCCTGTTCCGGTGTCTATATCATCTACATTCGCGCCACTGGTAGAAGTTCTTCCACTTTGTTCTGCGTCAGGTAATTCATTCGTTCCATTGCCCACCTGAGTAGCATAAACTGTGCCATAATTAAAATTCGTCATAATCAGAGTAACCAATAAAAACAATACTAAAGTTTTATGTATTACCTTCTTCATCCAATTGTATCCTTTCTTCGTAAGCTGTATTTCAAATTGTTAGTTTTCTTGCTAAGTTATTTCCCTTCTGTTTCTGCATAACGAACTGTCTTATCCCATTTTGCCTCGCGTTTAAAGATTAAATCAGTAATCGATTTATAAATCGCATTAATAACAACCGCTACCCAAAGTTTTGAGTAGGAAAATAACATTAATAAAATCAAACCAGCGGATTGAAGATTAAATTCATTCTCTTCCATTGATAACGTAATTAATACATTTAATACAAATACAAGAATCGCCATAATCCACAATATGGTGGAGAAGCCGCTTAAAGAAATATTCACATACCCCAAAACACCTGTTAAGAATATTACGTCGGAAATGATCAAGGAAGAAAGCATCAATAAATATACCATTACGTAATATAAAACATCCATTCGCATAGCTCCTGCGGAGCGGTCAAATACATACTTGAAATTTTTGAGAATTACATAAATATTTCCCATCGCCCATCTTGTCCTTTGTTTAAACCAGACCTTCATAAGATGGGGTTCCTGTTCCCAGGTTACCGCCAAGGGCATCATTTTAATGTAGTAGCCCATGCGGTAAATCCGAAAGCTGATCTCGGTATCCTCAGACAATGCCTTTGGATCCCAACCTCCAATTGCTTCAATAATACTTCTTCGAATTACAAAATTAGTTCCCGGTATCGTACATAGTTTAAAGAAGAAATAACGCCCAGCCTGATTCATGCATTGATACGCAAGTGTTTCTATATTAACAAATCTGGATAAGATACTGGCATTACGGTTTCTTGTTCGAAACTTACCGATTACTGCACCAATCTTATCGTCGGCAACCAGATTTTCAACTAATAACTTCAATGCAATTGGTTCCGGTGTATTATCAGCATCATAAATGGCTATTATACTGCCTTTGGCTACGGAATAACCTATATTTAACGCATTACTCTTACCCTTACCTCCCGCGATGTTGTCGGTATTTACTACGATGAGACGCTTGTCTGGATTTTTCTCCTGCATCTTTTCTAATACCTGTGCCGTATCATCAGAGGAATTATCATTAATTACGATGATTTCATAACAGTCAGCCGGATAATCAAAATTAAGCAAGGCTTCTACTGTCTTGCGAATAACCATACTTTCGTTATGAGCCGGTACCATGATGGATACATAAGGATAAGTCTCCAAAGGTATTCTGCCATCGGTTTTTTTTACCCTATAATAATAGATAAACCCACCAACAGAAAGCACAATATTAATGGTCATGAGAATCCAGATTGCATATATGGAGTATATAACTAATAAATCAATCCACGCCATCCTTATCTCCTTTCTCTCTGGGTAATAAAAACCGTTTACGATTACGATATCTGCCTGCAAATATAAATAAAATAAAAATAATGCTTGATATAACTACAATAAATGCCAACTGCTTATTCAGACTGGACAAATCCTTAGCAATCCATTTGAAAACACCGCTGTCATATTCATACTTCTCATATACAAAGGGTGTATAAGTAAGGCTTACCTTTTCGTCATTAAAGTAAAGTTCTCCATTCCTGGAATAGTAATAAAGATTTTCTGCATACACCCTATGGTTAATATCCCATAGGCTTTTGTGTACAACATTGGTTTGTGTAATCTCAGTGATCTGTTCTTTTATGGCTTCAATATCCTGAGTAACACTGATATATGCTGCAGTCGAAATGGTTTCAACCTGTACATTTTGTTCCTGTCCAATGGAATAATCCGGAGCAATCAACAAATGTCCATCCTTATAAATGGTATTAAATTTATCATTAATCTCAAATTTAGAATTTGTATAGTTTCTGTCACAAAAAACTGTGGTGTATCTTTGCAGGACTTCTCTCCCTGTTTCATCAAACAAATAGCTTTCCGGTACCTGAAGCGCTAACGGGTATACCCCAAAATTCGTATAAGCCTCTGTAGCATAGGTAAGGTAATCCCAAAGTAACTCTGTATTATCCTGCTCTGCAACTGCATTAGGAGCATGAAGGATGATTGCTCCTCCATTTGCCTGAGCATATCTTAAAACCTCACAGAATCTCTCCATTGCGGGATAATCACCGTTCTCATATACAGGCATTACTGATATTATAAAAGATAATCGGTTTTTAATACAATAATCAACAATTTCCATAAGATATTCCGGAGGGTAAAAGGGGTAGACCTCGTTAAGAACGATATATTGGGAATAAGAATGAGGCAATCCGTTATATGGCCAAAGCCATACGGCGGCTTCCTGTGCAAAGGATGCACTTATAATTTCATCAGTCAGGTCTGTTACTGGCATATACCAAAAGTCATCTAGCGCTGAATAAAGCGCAACTGTATTGCCCTCGTATTCTATGCTGCCAGATTGATACGTAAACTCTCCTTGTAAAAATGAGGTGTTTTTTAATCGGTTTATTTTTGAAAAACTTCTTAATTCGGTAAAGGCATAGTCAACAGTAACTACAACTTCATCCACTTGTGTTACTTCAATATCATAAGATTTATCTCTAATATAATCTGATACTGCGTTCCCGCCCAGAAAAAGAATATTCTTCTCCAGCCTTGAAAGTGACATCATCAGTTCATCATTATCAGATCCAATATTATAACAAATAATATTCTCATAATTATCTAAAATATCAATACTTTGGCTTACAGGTAGAAACACAATGCTTCTTTGTAAATAGGTAATAGTCTTTACAATCACTTCAATAGACTGTAATTCCTGCTCTGTGGGGTTAGACCCATAGATTAATAAAATATCTGCTGCTTTTACGATATCTTCCTCATCTGCCATTCTTTCTTCAGAAGAACTCTCACTGGACGCAGCCAAAACAAAATCATTTGAGAATGTAAAAAAGAGCATAAGGGTGCAAATACTGTACAAAATAAATGCCTTACCTGACTTCCTTCTAAACATCATATTGTAATTCACCCTCTACCATAGCCTTGTATTTCATAAAATCCTTACCAAAACGATCCTTATCGTATTGAAGAGCCGCTAACTGGACATCTAATTTAATTACTCTGTCATGAATAATCTCCGGCAATTTATCCGTTTCTGTCAGTACTTTTCTAATACGTTTCTTTACTATTTCTGCTCCTGCGGCATCGCAGGTAAGAATAACAGCAAGACTGCCATTGTCATTAATTGCATACAGCTTGTCTTCAATTCGAAGGGAATCTTGAACCAGATAAGATAATTGCTGCCTTAAGGTATCAAAATTTCTAGAGCCAAGAATTCTTCTTAATTCCTTCTCATATCGAAATGCAACAATCATTAGTGTAATATCTGTATTCCTTCGAACCGCAAGGGCTGCCTGTGTTTCCAGGTCAAGATACAAACATTTTAAATTATATAACCCTGTTAATGCATCTACTAAAACCAATTTATCAAGTTGTATCCGAAGCACCCGGTTAACTGATTCAAGATGATTACTCTTATTGATAAATAAAGACATGGAGCCGACCGCAATTAGCGGATAGATGATCCATACAAACTCAATAAGCTGTATTTCAACATCAAATACAAAATAGAAAAATATTTTATAAGCAGTGTACACGGTCACCTGTAATCCAGCGAAAACTACGGAGATTATCGCAAAGCGATAGGCTGCAAAAAGTACTGCAAAAAACGTAAGCAACAACATGCAGATAAACTCAAGCTTTAGGTCCTCTGGAACAATGATCATTAGTATGATCCCGGCAAATAAGATACACAAAAACAGAAACATACCAAAATCCTGCTGAAGATATCCTGATCTTTTCGGTTTATCCTGTTGATATTTAGCTTCGTTCATTTCTCATACTCCTTTATCTCTAGAATGTTCATTCTTGGCAGTACTTCAACAAATAATAAAAATATCATCATATCCATGGTTGCCCCCATTAAAAAGGCATGCTGTCCTAATTCCGCAGCGCCGCTCATTATAATACTTATAATGGCTTGGGATACTCCTACACCAATAATAAATAAAATAAGATAAAATACAAGCTTTCGATTTCTTAATCGATTACTATAGTCAGTTTCTCTGGATATCCTAGTATAAAAGATATAAGCTGCAATAATTAATAAGAAGAAAAAACCTATCGTCTTTGGCATGGAGCGTTGCTTAAAAAAGCTCCAGAAGGACCACATAATGCTTTGTGCTCCCTTTGGCATCTCTGCGCTTTGTTCAAAGTTACCACTAAAATCTCTTCTTAAATCCATCGTTTCTTTAATTGCAATGTCCATCATATTTAAAAGTGCGCCTGGATTTTTTACATAGTATAAACTAATGTCATATGCGTCAAATTGGTCAAGAAATCCTTCCTGCAGCACTATATTATCCGGCAGTACCAGCGGATAATAGTTATATGCTGAATTGTTGGCTAATACAGAGTAAGAGGGATTTATTCCGAATTCTGTCAGGGTTGTTTCCGGATTAGAGGTCTGGAATAATACACCTCTTGTCATGGAATGATATTTGCTGGTCAAAGTAAAATCTGAATCTAGCGAGTAAACGGAAAATACACCAACCAGACTCATAAGGAAGGTCAGCATAATACATAACACCTTCCATAAGATACTCTTATAAAAAAACATAGCCCTAAGCAAATACATGGCGATTATAATTCCAATGATACCACATTGTTGTCTGGACAGGCATAGAACAATTCCTGCCATCAATATGATTAACAAGCTGCCATAACTCTTCTTAAATTGCTGCGCGCAGATGGCACCAACAATATAGATGAAACAGATTATCCAAATTGCCTCCGGATAAAACGAGTTAAAGTAAGCAAGATAGGAGATGTCACCAAAAATCAAAATGGAAAAGACCGCTATTACTACAGCCTCTGAAAAATGATACATGCACTTAAATATGCTTCTTATGAAAAGATAAATACCCAGCAAATAGAACACTCCATAAATTGCTGCTAAAAACCGTATATCAAAATAGTCATTTTGTGTAATTAATTCATCAATTGTAATGGCTGTTGTTATGACAACATCCTGTGAATTTTTAATCTCACGATTTTGTGAGTTATAATTCATATCAAGGGCATAGGTTCTGATAAAGTAATTATTGTAGATCTCCTCTGGTTCGGTCTGAATATAGGAAAGTCCATTTCTTGCCATCGTCGTACCTAAGGTACCATCGTCAGCAAGCCCATGGGCTGGGGTCAGAATAAGCATAAAAAACCAGATTAATCCGATACTTAAGGTAACCACCAGTGCTATTTTATTCGGAGAATATTTACCCTCCATCTTTTTATTGATCAGCTTTCGAAAACCAAAGATTTTAAGATATACAAAAAGTATCTTCTCTATCAATAATCGAAGCCTCGAATTCGAATTATGTTTTGGCATAATACTCCTTAAACATGATCGTCTGCTGATACTTCATCCCTGTTTAAATCATCCAGTAGTTTATTAATAAAATATCTGGGACGCTTTTTCGTCTCCATGTATATTTTCCCAATATATTCACCAATTATGCCCATACAAAACAATAGCAGACCGCCAATTGTCCAAAGGGAAACGGTAACACTGGCCCAACCAACTGTTGTATGTCCAGTAAAGTATCTTATCAAAATATAGCAAAGCACCAGAACACTAAAGAAGCAAATTGTGAAACCCAGAACAGATATAAACCGCAAAGGCTTCATGCTCGTAGAGGTAATCCCCTCCCAGGCAAGTGCAAGCATTTTCTTCAGCGGATACTTTGTTGTCCCTGCTGTTCTTGGATTACGGGAATAGTATACCTTGTCTGTCTTAAATCCTATTAACGGAATAATTCCACGCAAAAACAGGTTTACTTCCTCATACTGCTCAAGCGCAATAATGGTTCTTTGACTCATCAAACGAAAATCAGCATGGTTATTAATCGTTTCCGCACCAAGAAATTTCATTACTTTATAAAAAAGGTTCGCAGTGGACCTTTTCAGAAAATGATCCGTAGTTCGGTTATTACGTACTCCATAAACAATGTCACAACCCTCATGGAATTTATCAATCATAGCATCAATTGCATCAATATCATCTTGCAGATCTGCATCTATAGTAATAACACAATCTGCATGTTCCTTAGCATATAAAAGTCCTGCTA
The DNA here is from genome assembly GCA_047606065.1 of Mobilitalea sp. Lineage (GTDB taxonomy): Bacteria > Bacillota > Clostridia > Lachnospirales > Lachnospiraceae > Mobilitalea. Next base: position 43,394 of record JASGEU010000104.1, on the reverse strand, counting down.
ATACAGCATATTGATGGCCTTGATTCCTGCTTAAATCAATCCCAATAAATCTCTGATTACTTTTGTATAAGTTTTCAATTAACTCCCAAGTACGATCCGTTGAACCATCATTTACAATTACAATTCTGCTGGATTCATCTATCTTGCCCTGGTTAATCAGTTGTTCACATTTTTTATCAAGTAAATCTGCTGACTCATCAATAACCTCCTGCTCATTATAGCAGGGTACAACGATGTATAATCTATGCTTCATTAATTAACCTCACCTATAGTTTATTGAAACGAATAGTGTATTTTTTATTATACGACAGACTCCTGCACAATTCAACAGAATACGCAATTATAGGTAAATCCAGCTTGATTCTCTTTTAATTTGTATGTTTTACTGTATAATATCCTAAATTACATCAATCTTATTTTCTTGAAGGAATAATCCCTTCATGATATACTAACGGTAAATTACGGCAATTCTGTTATATAATAAGAGTTATTATAATCAACATCCGGGTAAGGTATTCATATAACAAACAGGAGTAATAAATCATGTATAATCAGATGAATTTTAAAATTGGGAAGAAACAAGAGGCTGCGCAAAAATGCAACAGCCTCTTGTTATTTTGTGTGTAAGCGAAATTCTATAAAAACAACTTTACAAAGATCTGCAATATCGATAGAATTATTACTATCTTTTGGTTTTTAATTACAAAAATTGTAGATGAAAGTGACAGGATATTAATTGGATGAAGACGTACATAGTCCCGGAATATTATGAACATTTTAAATGTAAATGCGGTGATTGCCGCCATTCTTGTTGTGATGGGTGGCCGGTTCGAATCTCTATGAAAGAATACTATCAGCTACTCGGAACAGAATGCTCCCTCCAGTTGCGGACTAAACTTGATTGTACGCTGAAGGTTTGTTCACAGCCAACAAAGGAGATCTATGCTGTAATATCCTCGAATTATCAAGGAGTCTGCATGCTTCATTCAGAAGATGGATTATGCTTCCTGCAATCTGAGCTGGGTGAAGAGTTTCTGCCTCAGGTTTGCCGCCTTTATCCAAGAAATACAAAACAGATTTCCCGTAACTATGAATGCTCCTGCTCTAACAGTTGCGAAGCAGTGATTGAATTATTACTTCATCGTAAAGAGCCTTTACTTTTCCAGGAGAAGGTTCTAACCAGAACCCCCGTTTTTGAACAGCCTCTTTCTTCCTTACAGTATAATCGCTGTAAACAATCTATCTCTATTCTTCAAGATCGTAACTTATCTTTAGTAAACCGATTACTTCAACTTGGCAGCTTTCTTTATATGACTGATATAAACGATCAAAAACCAGAGCATCTTTTTGACGCATTTCAATTACTCCATACTTTCCATCAATATTTTGAGGATAGCCCCAGTATTTCCGGATATAGTAATTTCACACAAGATTACTTTTCTACAAAGGACAAGGATGAACTCACCGTTGAAGATCTAACATACATAGCTTTAAAACACAGATTTGCGTCAGAGCAATTAGATAACACGATACCCGACTGGCAAATTCTATTGGAGCAATGCATGATTAATCATATGTTCTATAATAGTTTCCCCTATGGAGATAATCAATTGTTAGAGCGAGATGCCTACCTATCTCTAATAATCATGTATTCTTTTCTGCGTTTTAATCTCTTAGCTTATATGTCAAAAGAAAGAAGCGCAGACCATCTTGTTGATTTCCTTGCGTCCATGTTCAGACTGATTGAACATTCTAATTTTAAATACCTATCTGTTCAGCTTTATAAGAAAGAAACTTCAAAGAAATCTGATTGTATAACACAGTTGATCTATGTTTAGTAAGTATCTAACGTTACAAAATTAATTACATTTAAAGTAAGTTACAGACCCTGCCGGACAAACCAGTTTACCAGCTTCTATATGCGCAGGTTCTCCATAACAATAAATAATTTTACTGCCCTTTAATTGCTCCAAAGAAAGAGTATCATCAGAAATACTTTCTGGTTTGCCAGAAGGATTTAATACTATTACGATTGCCTCACCATCAAAGGAACGTTTATATACAAAAGGATATTGATTTGCTTCTGCATAAAGAAATTCTATATTTCCGTCTGCCTGCAATGCCCGCTCCTCTCCTCTTATCACAATTTGGCGTTGTATTTCCTTCCAAAGAGAATCTTCCTTTTGCTGCTGTGCTTTTACAGAAGGACGATCCTCTGTCTGATCCTGCTGAATGTACATCATATCTTTTGCCGCTGTGGAAAATCCGTCATTTACAGTCTCTGAATCCCATTGCATAGGTGATCGTGACCCAGTACGATTAAAACCACCCTCTACACTCTTTAAATTCTCCACATATCGCATACCTATCTCATCACCATAATAGATAAAAGGAGCTCCAGGCATGGAAAGCAGGAAAGCAAACGCTAATTTCATTTCTTCCTGATTTAAATATCTTGCCATACGATCCATATCATGGTTGCCGGAAGGAATACAAATAAACCCTTTTCCTGTGGTTTTTGCGTAATTTTCTTTATAATATTCTACAAACTGAGAGATATCACCTTTACCTGCAGCAGAGAAATATGGATTCTCACAACGGAATAGATCATTATAGTGGGAAGGTCCGAAATGAAGTAAAAAGTCCATATGATAGCCTCCCAGTAACGCCTTATCCGGCTCGCCCCATTCAGAAACCATTACCGCCTCTGGGAACTCTTTATCTAAAAATGCACGAAACTCCTGCCAGAATGCAATCGTAGCCTTACTATCTTCATCATTCTTAATCATGGAATGTGCCATGTCCACACGGAACCCATCGCAACCCATTTTAAGCCAGAAGCGCATAACTTCCTTTATAGCTTCTTTGGAGGCAATTGCTTCCTCGGAATCCACAGTTTTTTGCCAAGGCTTATCTACCCTTGCAAACCCGTAGTTAAGTGATGGCTGTGAAGAGAAGAAGTTAACTGCGCAGCTTCCATCTCTGTCCGAAATACCACGAAGACTTCCCATAATACCGCTTACATTGGTAACATCTTCCCAAGCACTGTCCGTCCAGATGTATCTGCCGCTGTATTCATTTTTCTCTGCCTTGATGGATTCCTTAAACCAAGCGTGTTCTACAGAGGTATGTCCTGGAACAAGATCTAAGAGGACACGAATTCCTTTCTTATGTGCACACTCAAACAATTCCTTTAAGTCTTCATTGGTCCCATAACGTGGTGCAACTTTATAATAATCTGCTACATCATAACCAGCATCATTAAAGGGTGATTCAAAGCAGGGATTAATCCATAACGCATTACAGCCTAATTCTTTTATATAATCTAACCTGCTAATTATTCCCTTGAAATCTCCAATCCCATCACTATTGGTATCTTGAAAACTTTGGGGATAAATCTCATAAAAAACTGCTTCTTTTAACCATTTGCTCATCTTTTGCTATTCCTTTCTTTCTTCTTATATTTTTCTATGTTATAATGACATTATATTCTTAAATTAATTAGTTTTCTTGCACTTTATCAATAAAAAATAACACATTATTTCGATGCAGTATAAAATTGAAAGGTACGTCTCTGTATGAATTATAAATCCTCACGCTCTGAACTAAAAGAAAATCGTATCCGCGGCACTCAGCTTTTTCCCTTTCAGCATTATAAAATGACAAATCACGAAGGTAATATCTTTGTACCCTATCATTGGCATAATGAAATTGAAATCATCTATGTCGAACGTGGGACTGTAAAGCTATTACTTAATGGGGAAGAATATTTATTAATAGAAAAGAATTTCTATTTTATTAATCGTGAAGCCTTACATCAGTTCTCCAGCGATGATAAGGAATTGATTTATTATGCTTATGTTTTCCCTATGGAGTATTTGGACTTTAGATTAGAAGATTATTGTCAGTCAGCCTCCGTTAGCCCATTATTTCATACACTTTCGTTTCCTCTTACTATACCTCCAGGTGATTCTAACTATAAGAAAATTCTCAGTGAAATTAATGAGTTATTTGAAATTAGCGAGCAGCAACCCTATGGTTATCAGTTGAATGCAAAGGCATGTCTTTATAAAATAATCTCTATTTTACAAAGAGATAACTCTTTTGTAGAACTCTCTTCCGGAGATTTAGCCAGGTCTTCAAAAACAGCCGATATGAAGAAGTTATTGACCTACCTACAGGCAAATTACAAAAATCCAATTACTTTATCCGATGCTGCTCTTATGCTTGGATATTCCACAGCTTACTTCTGCACCTTTTTTAAAAATTCTTTCGGAATTAACTTTGTTGATTACTTAAATCATTACCGTATTGAAAAATCCTGCATTCTTTTGGTTTCAACAAAGCTTCCGGTAATGGAGATTGCTTTTGAGGTTGGATTTAAGAACTTTAGTTACTTTATACGGACCTTTAAGAAAATTATGCATATGACACCATTAGAACACAGGCGCACCAATCAGATGGATTATCATTTAATATAATCAACAAGATGAAACGACAAGTCGTTTCACTTGTCATGAATAACTGCAGGAACTGGAAGAAACATGCTGCGCAAGTATCTCCAGTTATCGCGGGTGCGTTCGTATCTAACAAAGCTAAGCTTAGTTGATACTTCACTTTACCTTCACGTAAATAGTACTTGCTTCTTTTTTCTAAACATGCTATAGTAATTTCATTATGTATCCATGTTTGAAAGGGAGTAGCTGCCATTTATGGTGATAAAGTCAACATACTGACCCTGTGGTCTGGCTTTATTCTAGCTGTTTTCAGTTAAGTGAGACTTTTAATACAATGATACCTTCACAAATTAATTTCACGTTGTCAGCACGTGAAAACTATTTGAAGGCATCCTTGTGTTAAAAGTTTTTTTATTGTCCAAAATATTTTGCTCTACAAGACAATAACGCTTAACAAGGATACATACTCGCGTAAAAGTAAAAATCAGCTTTACGAATTACGCTCTTGGTACATAATCTGATTGTTCTCAAATTTTTGTAGGAGGTTTTTATGGCAGAATTTATTACAGCACTATTATTGGTCGTAGTAGCCGAAATGGGTGATAAGACTCAGCTTTTGGCAATGGCAATGGCAAGTAAGTACAAAGTAAGGCAAGTTATGCTTGGTGTTTTGGTGGCAACAATCTTAAATCATGCTCTCGCTGTAGCCGTTGGAAATTACATCAGCTCCTTTATTCCAATGGATATCGTAAGTCTTGTGGCGGGACTCTCATTCCTCATCTTTGGTCTATGGACGTTACGAGGAGATAAGCTGGATGATGAGGGACAGAAAAAAATTAAATTTGGTCCGGTTGTTACAGTTGCAATCGCATTTTTCTTAGCAGAAATGGGTGACAAAACTCAGTTAATGACAATTACCATATCAGCAGAAAGTAATTTCCCTCTCCTTGTTCTCATGGGTACAACCGCAGGTATGCTTGTTGCAGATGGCATTGGTATCCTGGGTGGAGCCTGGATGTGTCGACATGTTCCAGATAGATACATTAAATGGGGTGCAGGTATAATCTTCCTTTTCTTTGGAAGCTTAACTCTGTATGAAGTTGCTCCAAGTCATTTTATCAATCCCCTGTCCATCATTGCCTATCTGCTGATTCTGGCTGGCTTAATCTATGTTTTTGGTGTGAAGCTGACCTATGCTGATCGTTGCTGTGAACAGCTTCCAGATTCCAAAGAATTAAGCGAATAAGTACAATCCCCTTGCGTTATCTTATATAATTCCTTATAATACTACTATCAGTAATTATTCAGGACGTTGTCCTTTGAAGGGTTACAACTATGATAGCTTTTATAAAGCAATTATAAAAAACAGCTATTTTGAAAGGATTTGTACAATGAATAAATCTAGGCGAATTTTTGCCATACTTGGTATTGTTTTATTATTATCTTTGATTTTGATTACGTTCCTATCTGCTTTTTTTGCAAAAGAAAATTCAAATGCTTTATTTATGGCATCCATGTTTAGCATGATCGTTATTCCTATTATGCTCTGGTGGTTTATCACTGTATATAAGTGGGTCCATAAAAAGGATAATTCTCTTGACCAGAAGGCTGATAACACCTTAACCAAGACAGAATCCGATGACGAAATAAATTAGCTATACCTATACTTAATTGGTTTTATATTATCTCCAATATTAATTAAAAACTTTATAAAGTGAACAAGTAGGATATTAGTTCTGTACTAGTATCCTGCTTATTTTTATATCCTTAAACACCCCCATTACATTAATTTCAACTTACTTATTCCCCTTTTATTTGCCGAAAATATTCTTTAATTTGTTTTTCATATCCCTGATTTGATGGTGTATAAAAAACTCTGTCCTTCAGCTCGTCCGGCAGATATTGTTGCTTTACATAATGGTTCTCAAAGTTGTGCGCATAGAGATAGCCAATACCATGTCCAAGGTTAGCTGCACCTTTATAGTGAGCGTCTTTAAGGTAGGGTGGAATCGCAGCAGTCTTCTCATGTTCTACCACCTGAGTTGCTGCATCAATTGCACAAATCGCTGAATTACTTTTTGGTGCACATGCTACATACGCTGCTGCCTGGGCAAGAACAATCCGCGCTTCCGGCATTCCAAGCTGTTCTACCGCCAGGGCTGCTGAGGTGGCAACCACAAGTGCATTTGGATCTGCATTCGATACATCTTCGGATGCGCATATCATAATTCTTCTTGCTATAAATGCAACTTCCTCTCCGGCATATAGCATTCTTGCAAGATAGTAAATTGCTGCATCCGGATCAGATCCCCTCATACTTTTAATAAAGGCAGAGATTGTATCATAATGATTATCTCCTCCTTTGTCATACTTTAACACTCGCTTTTGAATACATTCTGCTGCTACTGAAAGCGTAATGTGTATTATGTTATCCTCGGAGCGTTGTGTTGTAAGCACTCCTAATTCTATTGCATTCAGCGCAGCCCTTGCATCCCCATTGGCAACATCGGCAAGAAAATTAAGCGCATCTTCCTCAAGAACCGCCTTATATGCTCCAAGTCCTCGCTCACTATCAGTTACTGCTCTATTTAAAAGTTTCTTTATGTCTTCCTTATCCAGTGGTTTAAGTTCAAATACAATTGACCTGGAGATAAGAGCTGAATTCACTTCAAAATATGGATTCTCCGTAGTGGCACCAATTAGAATAATAGTTCCATCCTCAACAAATGGAAGCAAATAATCCTGCTGTCCTTTATTAAAACGATGAATTTCATCTACAAATAAAATTGTTCGCTTTCCATTTCTTACAATGCAGTCTTTCGCCTCTGCAATTACCGCCTCCATATCCTTTTTGCCTGCAGCAGTTGCATTTATCTGAGTAAAATTAGAGCTGGTGGAATTTGCGATTACCTTTGCAAGGGTTGTCTTACCCGTACCCGGAGGCCCATAAAAAATAATGGAGCTTAGCTTGTCCGCCTTAATTGCTCTATATAGTAATTTATCTTTTCCAATGATGTGGTCCTGTCCAACCACCTCTTCTAAGGTAATTGGCCGTAATCTGGACGCCAAAGGCGCCTCTTTTTTCATAGTATTTTCTCTCATATATTCAAATAAGTCCATTTACCAGTTCTCCTTATTCTTTATTTAAACAACTTATTACTAATCCATCTATCTGACCAAAAAATTCTTTCTTCTTTTTGATACGTAATTCTATTGAAAAACTTGCTTATATGTGCATAATAGTATCTATTGAGCTTATCCCTTTTCATTAAGTCAATAAGATGAAACGACCGGTCGTTTCACTTGTCATGAATAAATATTGCAAAACTTAGTAATCTATGGTTTCGCAATTATATAATTCTTATATTTATAAGGAGAAACCTATGAGCATACCTTCTGACCCTTTTATACTGCTTAGCTATATTAATACAAAATTACGTGATGAATTCCCCTCACTTGCAGACCTTTGTTCCGAGCTTAATCTTGTTCAGTCCGAATTAGAATCAAAGCTGTCTGCTTTAGATTATCACTATAATCAAAAGCTAAACCGCTTTACTGATGCTGTTTAATTCGATGCTTTTTACTATAATGTCCAATGACAGATATAAGCATCAGAAAGAAAAATGCTCCAACTACCGCCCCTGAAGCATCAATTAAAACATCACTAAGCTGCCCACTTCTGCCTTCGACGAATTTCTGATGAAGTTCGTCCGTTGCTGCATAAAAGGATGCCAGTACAACTGAATATAGATACAATTTTCTTTTAGAAAATCCTATCACCAATAAATGTAGTGCAAGGGTATTCGCTAAAAGAGCATACTCACTAAAATGCGCTCCCTTTCGTATCATATGATTTATTTCATTTAGCATTATAATTCGTTCTGTCTCACTGAAATGTAGATTTGATATATCTTCATAAGTGGATAATATACGACTCGCAATGGAAAGGCTGCTCTCATTTGAATTCACTGCTGGCTTTGCAGAAAAAAGAAAAATAATTATCATAAGCAGAACCGCAGGTATCCAGGATATATATTTTAATTTCATAATTTGAAAATCCCCTTTACATATACTATTCATATTAAGTGAATTGCGGACTTACAAATCAACAATTCATAACAAGTGAAGCGACTTGTCGTTTCATTTTGTATAAAATAATCCTCAGAAATCTTTCACGGCTAATTTTTAATATTCTGCTTGGTTCTGAACTGTTACAATGATAATATCATATCTAAATAAGAAAAGGCAATCTTTATGCTTTTGAAAGGAGTACCCCATTATGAAGGAAGCCTATAAAACAGTATACCAGAGTGGAACTGGTGAATTTGTTGTAAAGAAATCCAGATTTATTGCAACCATATGTCCTGTTGAAACAGAAGAGAAAGCAATTGAAATAATTGATGGGCTAAAAAAAAAATATTGGGATGCTGCCCATAATTGTTCCGCCTATATCATTGGTGCTGATCAGGCTATCATGCGCTGCTCTGATGATGGTGAACCAAGCAAAACTGCTGGCAAACCAATGCTAGATATCCTAATATCACAGGAACTTACTAATATTGTGGTGATAGTAACACGTTATTTTGGCGGTACGCTTCTTGGTACCGGCGGATTAGTCAAAGCGTATCAATCTGCTGTTTTAGAGGGACTTACAAATTGTGAAATAATAAAAAAAGAACTTGGTATTCAGTTTAATATAATTGTTGACTACACAGCAGGTGGTAAGCTCCAATACATGATTAATCAAGAACAATTAGTTTTAATTAATTCTTCCTACACAGATCAAATTACCTTTTTCTTACTTATACCACCCAGCAAGTTGGATTTTGTAACAAAAAAAGTAGCTGAACTTACGAACGGTTCAGCTACAATCGAGATTTTTGAACAGGTTTACTTCTCTAAGTTTAATAACGAAGTAATACTGTTTTGAGGATTAGATCCCCTGACTTACAAGATCATCCAATACGTCTACCATGGAGATTGGTGTTACTTCAAATTGGCAAAGCTTTTTAATTACCGTCATTACTGAATCCTTTGATTCCGATAAACCAGCAACCTCATCAGACTCGATGATATCTCCAAGATATTTTGTTATCCTGACTCCATAATATGTAGTCTTTTGATCATCCTCTGACATTCGCTCTGTTAGACTATAGTCTAACTTCATAACTCTTGCATCTTCCAACAATACCTCATTGCTAAATAATAGATGTAACTGTTGCATACTAAATCCCCCAAACCCAAACTAAAATTAACTGACAATTAAAATTATACACAGATAATACCATTTTTAAAGTCTTAAGTATCGCACCTTTTTATTCTCTTCGTTCTATTTCGACAATCTTTCGCTTTTCGTGAGATATATTGAGTCAATTCATTGCATGTTTTTGGTTTTTGTGAGTTATATTGAATAAATATGTTAATTTTTTTGCAAAGTAATGAGTCATAATGACTATATTTTTTATTACATTATCATTAAATTATAAGAACAGTTATTACAAAATTGTTTACGTCCTATTAAGTCTATTTATTTTTCTTTATTTCATCACACAAATTTGGTATAATACATGGGATAAGCAAAAATTGATGATGAAATGACGATTAATGATAAGCCCTTCGCTTATTACAGGATTTATTTTAATTCGGAATTATTGTTCCATATGAGTCATTGAGAAAGGCATGGTTATTTTATGGATTTTAGTAAAAAAGGAATCGAACATAAACAACAATATATAAGGTCTACATCAAGGCGATTGGTCTCGAAGACACGTATTACTCTCTTTCGTCTCTGCATAGCGGCATTTGTATCCTTAGTTATTATAGGTGTTTTTGCTGGTTTTGGCTATGTAAAGGGTGTCATTGACAGTGCACCTGAGATTACTGCAATTGATGTAGTTCCGCAGGGTTTTACAACTACTATTTACGATAAAGAAGGTAACATTATTGAATATTTAGTTGGCGCTCAATCAAATCGTGAATATGTATCCATTGACGATTTCCCTGATTATATTAAATATGCATTTATTAGCATTGAGGATGAACGTTTTTACGAGCATGCTGGGATTGATGTAAAAGGTATCTTCCGAGCGTTTGTTGTTGGTTTAAAGTCAGGCGGCTTTTCTGAAGGCGGAAGTACACTCACCCAGCAGTTATTAAAGAACCAGGTGTTTAATGGTGGTCGTGAATCTGCCTTTATAGACAAGCTCGAGCGTAAAATACAGGAACAATATCTGGCAATCCAATTGGAAAATCAATTAGATAAGGATACCATTCTGGAATATTATTTAAATGTTATTAACCTTAGTTCTGGTACTTATGGTATTCAGAAGGCAGCAAACCGATATTTTAATAAAGATGCAAAGGATTTATCCGTTTCTGAGGCAGCAACCATAGCCGCCATAGCGCAGAATCCAGTTAACCGAAACCCGATTAATTATCCAGAGAACAACGAAGTTAGAAAAAATCAAATTCTCGATGATATGTTGGAGCAGAAGCATATCTCACAGGAGGAGCATGATATCGCTATCGCTGATGATGTCTATTCAAGAATTAAAGCTGTGAATAGCGAAAAAGATACGGACACTAACTATACCTATTTTGTTGATGAGGTAATTAATAGAACTATAAAAGACCTCCAGTCATTAGGATATACTGAGACAGAGGCATTTAACAAACTTTATACAGAAGGTCTTAATATATATACTACCCAAGACCCTGTTATTCAAAAAATATGCGATGATGTGTATGCTGACGAATCCTATTTTCCTGAAATGGGTGTTTCCTACTGGGAACTTAATTATGCCTTATCAATTCAGAATGGTGATGATGAAGAATCCCTCGTGCACTATCACAACAATGACTTTTTGGAATTCTACAAGGACTTTGATGATCCAGAACATCTTTATGTGGATGACGGCAAAAGTAAGTTCTCCTTATTGTTCTTAGATAAAGAAGATATGCAGGCAAAAATTGATGCTTTTAAAGCAGCAAAATTAGCAGAGGCTGGCCCGGACAGTATCGTAGCTGGAGAAACCTCAACAATGACACTTCAGCCTCAATCTTCCTTTGTCGTAATGGATCAGTACACCGGTGAAGTTGCAGCAATTATTGGTGGTCGAGGCGTTAAGGAAGGTAATAGAACACTAAACCGTGCCACTGATTCAAAACGTCAGCCGGGATCTACCTTTAAAATATTATCTACCTACTTACCTGCACTGGATTCCGTGGGTATGACCTTAGCAAGTGTTCAAGATGATTCCGGTCCCTATTACTATCCTGGAACAACGGAAGAGGTAACTAACTGGACAAAAACAAAGGTTTACGAAGGCTTAACGACGGTACGTCGTGCAATCCTTAACTCAATGAATATTGTTACTGTAAAGAATTTTGCAGAGGTTACTCCGCAGCTTGGTTATGACTATCTTCAAAAACTAGGCTTTACCACCCTCGTAGACTCTGATATTACTTATTCTACTGCACTTGGTGGTCTTACCTATGGTGTAACTAATTTAGAACTAACCGCTGCATATGCCGCAATTGCTGATGGTGGTATCTATACAGAACCAATACTCTATACCAAAATATTAGATCGTAATGGCAAAGTAATCCTAAGTAAAACCCCGAAAAAGGAACAGGTTATGAAGGAATCCACTGCATTTCTTCTTACCAGTGCAATGGAGGATGTTGTTAAGGTAGGAACCGGAACAAGCGTAAAGCTTTCGGCTATTAAGATGCCTGTGGCAGGTAAAACAGGTTCAACCTCCAACTACAACGATTTATGGTTTTCCGGCTATTCACCCTATTATACTGCAACGATCTGGTCTGGATTTGATAACAACCGTTTGCAAACAAATACCGCCTATCCAAAGAAGATCTGGAAGACAATTATGGAGCAGATACACATCCAGAAAGACCTTGAAATCAAGGAATTTACAAAACCTGATTCCGTTATTTCTGTAAAAATATGTACTAAATCCGGCAAGCTCGCTGTCGAAGGCTTATGTGATGATGTTCAAGGTAAAGATTTTACAAAGGTCGAATACTTTGCAAAGGGTACGGAACCCATAGAAAAATGTGACGTGCACGTAACAGCTAATATATGTACTGACTCTGGCTTACTTGCTACAGATAATTGTCCTGCCGACAAAGTTAAAACAGAAGTTTTTCTTAACAAAACAGAAATAGCGAAAACAGATGATACTCCATTCATACTTCCAAAGGATTATTGCAATGTTCACGGCTCTGGTACGAAAGCTCCAAGTAGCGGCAATAGTAATAATAGTAATGGAAGTGCCAATAGCAATGGTAATAGTGGTAATAACTCAACAGATAACAACACGAATTATACACCGAATACAAATGTGTTTGATGACCTAATTCCATAAACAATGTAATAGAACTACTATCGTAGTAGTAAATAGATATTAGATTAAGTCATAGTTAAAATTACTTATAACTAAAAAAAGGAGAAACCTTCACACAACTTGAAGGCTTCTCCTTTTTCTATAAAATATACTTTAGGATTTCATCTTTGGACTAAATACCAACGACGCTAAATATGCAAATATTAAAGCAGAAGAGATTCCGACGGCGGAAGAGGTAAATCCACCTTTAAAGATCCCGATAAATCCATCCTTGTCTACAGCCTCTTTCACTCCCTTAAATAAGACGTTTCCAAAACCAGTTAAGGGAACGCTCGCTCCTGCTCCTGCCCATTTTGAAAATGGCTCATATAGACCAACTGCTCCAAGTATTGCTCCGGTACATACGAGTATTACCATAACTCTGCCTGGCAAAAGTTTGGTATTATCTAATAATATCTGAACCACTGCGCATATGGCGCCGCCAACCAAAAAAGCTTTTACAAATTCCATACAACTTCTCCTTTCAACTCAACTATATTCCTTCTACAATTACGGCATGTGCAATACCCGGTACTGTCTTGCCCTCATTAAAGCTTACCTGGGATAACAATGCACCGGTAGGTACAAATAAAACTCTCTTCCATTTTCTTTCTCGTAATTGCTTTAGAATATATCCTGCAAAAGTGATAGCGGAACAGCCACAGCCACTGCCACCGGCATGTGTATCCTGACTATCCTGATGGAACATCTCGATACCGCAATCCATATGATTGCCGCTGATATCATAGCTTTTCTCCTTGAGCAGATCAATTAAAATCTTTTGACCGACGCTGCCAAGGTCACCTGTGATGATTTTATCATAATAATTAGGTTGAACACCCATATCCTCTAAGTTCTGTTTAATTGTCTCATAAGCTGCTGGTGCCATGGCTGCTCCCATATTCATGGAATCTTTAATACCATAGTCTACAATTTTACCTGTAGTAATTCCTTTCACCACTACCAAAGCCTCTCCCGGTGTTTCCACCTTCTGATTTGAGAGGATTACTGCGCCACTGCCAGTAACTGTCCAGCTAGCAGAAAAAGGTCTTTGATTACCATAGTCAAGAGGGAATCTAAATTGCTTTTCTGCACCTGCAAAGTGACTGGAGGTAATTGATAACACCTTATCTGCAAACCCACCATCAACCAGAATTGCTCCAATGGACATAGATTCACCCATGGTGGAACAAGCACCATACACGCCAAACATTGGTATTTCAAGTTCTGCTATACCAAAGGAAGTTGCAATCAACTGGCCAAGCAGGTCTCCTCCGACTAAATAACGAATGTCTGTATTTTTTAGGCCAGCTTTCTCCAGTGCCTTAGTTGCTGCCTGTTTCATTAATTCACTTTCCGCTTCCTCCCAAGTGTTCTTTCCTAGCAAAGGATCCTGATGTACCACATCAAATAATGCTCCAAGTGGTCCTTCACCCTCTTTTTTACCTGCAACAGACCCTGCAGCAATGATATAAGGAGGGTTTTGAAAAAGTATACTCTGTTTGCCTTTTATTTTTGTCTGGTCTTTTTTCTCACTCACAATACTAACTCCTTTCTGCTTTCAAATGACTAGGTTCGTATACATTCACAAAATCTCAAATCACATTAAACATTTTCAGGAGATAATAGATTAATCCCAATAGCCAGGATATTAAAATACCATAAAGAATAACTGGACCAGATATGGTAAAGATCTTACAGCCTATACCGAATACCTGTCCTTCCTTCTTATATTCAACTGCCGGTGCTGCGACTGAATTTGCAAAACCTGTAATTGGAACCAAAGTTCCTGCTCCACCGAACTTAGCTAACTTCTGATACAAGCCAAGACCGGTAAGAAGAATGGATAAAAATATGAGAGTAACCGTTTCATATGCCAATGCCTTTTCTTTATCAGCACCCAAATATTCATAGTACTTAACAAAGCACTGCCCCATTAAGCAAATAATACCTCCAACCAAATATGCTTTAAGGGTATTTTTTAAGCAGCTGAACTTAGGCGTAACCTCTTTTACATATTGATTATAATTTTGATTTCTTTTCTGTGTATCCTTCTCCTGAGTGATATCGGATACCTTTGTTTTGTTCTGATTAGCCATAGATATCTCCTTCCATACTTACCAAGGTACCATCAAAATCCTTAACCTCCTGCCCAGTAAATAGACTTACACATACAACTATTACTACAGCAGTAATAAGAATCATTGCAGTTATTAAGAAAACCTTTATCCAAGCTTTCATAACAGCACCGAATCCTTTCTTTCAATATTAAATTTGCAATAAGTATTTTTAAGCTATAAACCAAGTTTTCTTCTACTATGTACTAGATTCCCTAGTACACAAAGAAGCATCAGATATTTCTATCTGATGCTTCTAAACTGTTGATTTCTTGATGTTATTATGTGAAATATAACATTTCCTATACTGGTATATTTTCCCGCGCAAATTAAAATTTAATTCACTATGCACCCAGTCTTTCTCGCATAATTCTTAAAATTCGTTTTTCCATTCTGGATACCTGGACTTGAGAGATACCAAGTTCCTTTGCAATATCCGTTTGTGTTCTATCTTTAAAGTATCTAAGCTTGATGATTTCCTGCTCCTTCTCATCAAGAGAAGCAATAATTTCTTTCAATGCAAGCTTATCCACTAAATCTTCATTTTCATCCTTTGTTTCTGCTAATTTATCGATTAAATATATGGGACTTCCATCACCTTGGTAAATTGTTTTATATAGTGATTCTACTTCTGCTCCTGTTTCAAGCGCCATTACAATTTCATCTCGTGCTAATCCTAGTTCCTCTTCAATCTCTTCCAGTGTCGGATCTCTTCCATGAATATTACCAAACTTTTCTCTTGCTACTCGTATCTTAGTGGCGGATTCTTTCAGTGATCTGCTTACCTTAATCATACCGTCATCTCTAAGAAATCGTTTGATTTCACCTGTGATCATTGGAACAGCATAAGTAGAAAATCTAACGTCATAAGTAGTATCAAATTTATCAATTGCCTTGATTAGTCCAATGCTCCCGATCTGGAATAAGTCCTCCATTTCATGGCCTCTATTCGCAAATCTTCTGACTATACTCCAGACAAGACCAACATTTTCTGTGACCAGTCTATCTCTGGCTTCCTTGTCACCATCCTTTGACATACGAATTAATTCCAGCGTCTCCACATCAAATCTCACTTCCTTTCTGATGCTTAAATTAAATAAACTAAATTATTTTTTGTGAAAGCTCTTGCTCCATTAGTTTTGCCGGGTCCAGCTTACCTAATTTTCGTTTCATTCTCACTGTAGTCCCTCTGCCGACCTCTGATATTACATCCAAATCGTCCATAAATGCCTCCATAAAGGAAAAACCCATACCGGAACGTTCTAACTCTGGTCTTGTGGTATAAAGTGGCTCCATAGCCTTCTCAATACTATCTATACCGACACCTTCATCGATTATTTCAACCGTAATTTCATCACCAATAATAATGCAGTGCATCTTAATAATTCCAATGCAATCACAATATCCATGGATGATTGAATTAGTAACCGCCTCTGAAACCGCTGTCTTGATGTCAGCCAACTCCTCAATTGTCGGATCTAATTGTGCTGCAAATGCAGCTACTACGGTTCTTGCAAAGCTTTCATTCTGCGATTTGCTCTCAAATAATAAAGTCATTTCATTTCTATCCTTCATTCTAATTCCTATCCCCTTTCCTTTTCTTACGGAGCAGCAATTTTATATACTGCTTTTTATGCTTTCTGTATCATATTTAATGCTGTTTCAACCGTATCATACTTTTCTATAATCTTATAAAGCCCCGAGAGCTTAAATATTCTGTCCACTACTGAATTTACGTTTGCAACCGCAGTTTTTCCCCCAATAAATATTACTTTCTTGTATCTGCCCATAATTACACCAATTCCTGCACTGTCCATAAAATTCGCTCCAGAAAAGTCAAAAATAATATGTTTAATATTATTTCGATCAATTAATTTATCCGCCATCTCTCTGATTCGGATTGCATTATGATGATCCAGCTCTCCATTCAGATGAACGATTAGGCAGCGCTGATGAATCTCATAGTTAATTCCCTCCTCCCTTACCATATTAGCATTCCTGTTTTGTTTGTTATCCTGCATGCTCTACTGCCTCCTAATAAATTACCATTTATTTCTATCTGTTTGAAAACACTAAAAAAAGACCTTTAATGAACGAGTATTACTCCTCTTATCCATGAAATGTCTTTTCTTACCTCTTATCTTGAGTTATTCTTAACTTTATCGTTATTCCTGTACCTGTGCCAGCAAATCAGTTGCTTCAGAAATTCGGTCAGAATCCGGGAATTCAGTAATTACCATATTATAATAAAATGCTGCCTTTTCCTTATTACCAAGTCGATGATGGCATCTGGCAACAAAATATACTGCATCAACATCTTCGGGATCAAAGGCCATTGCCTTTTCATAATCCACTAATGCCTCTTCATATTTTGCATTTTTATAAAGCGAATAGCCTGCATTATAATAATCTCTAGCTATGTCTGGATAAACTTCCGCCCTTAATGCTGTTAAAAGGGAAACACCAGGCTCAATTTCTATCTTGGTATCTTCAACACTGGCCAACAGGTCCGCTGTGGCTTTAAAATCTCTCTGACTAGAGGATTTAGCTAGTTCTTTGAAATACAAATCCGCTGCATTCAGCAAGGAAACATATGCTAAAGACTTGTCCTCAGGCTCTGGAATATTATCCAGCTGATATTGCAAATCACTTACTTGATCTTCCAAAGATGTATTCTCATCCTGAAGTTCTGTAATTCTATTATCTTTGTCTTGAATTTGAGCCAGGGTATAACCACTATCTATAATATCATTTTTGCCCTCATTCGTTTGGTTTTTCTTGATCGTAGGCAATACTAAAAACGCCATTACAGCAAGTCCAATCATTACACCAATAACGAGATTAACAAAAGCCATAATATTGGGCTTGTCCTCCCTATAGGAAGAAAGCGCTTTAACAGAACTAAGCGGGCCAGGTTGTTCTGCCTCTGGATTGCTGTCCAAATCAACTGTCTGTCCCATACCCTCAAGCTCCTGCAGATAACGAAGCGTTGTGGTATTAGATACATCAATTTTAATTGCTTTGCGCAAATATTTTAATGCTTTTGCCTGATCTCCTGTTTTAATTAACAGAAGTGCCAAAAGCTGATAAGCACGGAGAAAATTAGTATTAAGGGTTGTAACTTTCTTTAGCTGTATAATTGCTAAATCATCACTTCCCTGTCTTGCAAGAGTTAATGCTGTATTATACCTCTTGATTGCCTGGTTAAGTGCATCCAGCTTTGTAAGATTGGACTGTACTTTATTAATATATTCGTCCGCATCATTATTCTGCGGTTGAAAATGCTTGCTGATTACCCACTCGCTTAAGGCTGCAACGGTTTCTCCCATCTCATAATAAACAAGGCCCAATAAATTTCTTGCATCGGTATTCAATTTATTTAAATCAAGACTTTTACGTAGGGCGACACTTGCTCCTGTCAAATCTCTGACTCTGGCTTTTGCCAATCCATTATTATAAAACAGATTGGAAGCCCTCTGAACCTTCTTATACATCGTTAAGTCGGTACCGCAGCGCTCACAACGTTTTCTCTTGTCTGACATATTACTTCCACAATTCGGGCAAACCATATCATCCCCACCTGTCCGTTCTAATCTATCGTACACTGTAACCTAATTATTGCTGGCTTTCTTTGCTCCCCTTAAGCAGTTCCTTCAAAATATCTGTTACATCAGTCAGATCATTATTATTAATAACGTCCTCAGCCTGCTCTATCTCGAGACTAGGCTGGAATTTTTCGATTTCTTCATCAAAATTTATCATATCCCTATCCCCCAATCTGTAGTATAATTATTTAAGAAGGTTTGTCCAATCATTTACAGGATAATTTCTTCCACTTTTTATAGAGAGTTTTGCACCTTCCATCTATGCTTATGTAAGAAACCAAGTTGGTTTATTTTTCATTTAGTAAATTTTACATCCTTTACTTATCATACTATAAAAGCCAGAAAAATCAAGTCTTTCTGGTAATTATTATATTTAAATACTCAAATTCATTATATAACAAACATTCTTTTTGAACAAATGATTTTCTCTTCTACATTTCGACTTTCTCTTCGACAGCATACGCAAATACATAGCTATTTAGGAATTAAAATTATGCTGCCTGAGCGATGTGCCATACGAAATGTTAATTAATACGAGTAGTAACCTTACATAAAAAATGTCCTACTGTCATATAATACAAAGCATTATTTCATGTCGTTTTTAAGAATGGAGTAGTAAAATGATAAAATCCACAATTCGTTTAATTGGATTACTGTCCAGAAAATTCAGGGATGATCATATTGGTGCTTTCTCGGCACAAGCTGCTTTTTTTATCATAATTGCATTCTTCCCTTTTATTATGTTGCTTTTAAGTATTGTACAGTACTTCCCAATCAGAGAAAGCACCATCCTCACCTTTATAACACAAGCTTTTCCGATTGCTGTCAGGTCCATGCTCGTAACAGTAATCGTCCAGATCTACGATAATTCCGTATCCACAACTTTAATTTCAGTAACTGCGATTTCAGCTCTTTGGTCTGCGGGAAAAGGCTTTCTAGCCGTGATGAAGGGGTTAAATGAAGTCTATTCCATAAGAGAAACACGAAAATACTTCCTTTTGCGAATTACCTCTGCATTCTACACCTTGGTTTTTGCATTTATGCTAATTGCAACAATGATTTTATTTGTATTTGGTAATCGACTATTTTACTGGATCGAACACAAAATACCTATTTTAATGGATACTGCACTTGTTATTATCAGCCTTCGAACCATACTTGGTCTTATTGTATTAATTCTGTTCTTCCTTATTATCTACGTTTTCATTCCTAATAGAAAGGCTAAGTTCCGTCATGAACTTCCAGGCGCAGTTATCTGTGCCGCTGGTTGGATGGGTTTCTCCTATGCCTTTTCTTATTACATTGACAATTTTTCTGACTACTCTGCAATGTATGGAAGCCTTACTGCTATTGTACTTTTTATGCTATGGATGTACTTTTGTATGTACTTACTGTTTCTAGGTGCTGAATTCAATTTATTATTTGAAAATAAAGAGTTTGTGAACAAGATCAAGCTAATTTATCGTAAAAATATTTAATCCGCTGCAAGAAGCATGCTATGCGAGTTTTCGCGGCTGTTTACAGCCATCGGCAGCGTGTGTGTTCGCGTAAAAACTGCTTCGACCGAGATGAATTTCCTGGTCGAAGCAGTTTTATTTTGTTATATTGTTTTGTTATATTGTTTTGTTATATTGTTTTGTTATATTGCTTTTTTATATTGTTTTTTATATTGTTTTTTAATGTTACTTTTTCTATACCTTACCTATTTCTATATAACCTATTCATAAATATATCCCAGCTCTGTACCCTCGTAGAAATATGACACAATTTCCTCATACTTCTTACCTGCGTCCACCATTCCTTTTACACCATTCTGGCTAAGGCCGACACCATGGCCGTAACCACCACCTGATAACGTCACAGTGCTAAGTCCGTTGTCCGACTTCTTATCAATGGTAAAGAAGGCACTTGGAAGTACACTTAAGTTATTAACTTCACTTTCATCCGCTCTTATTATGGTATCGTATAACGGAGCTAATAGTGCTCTAATGTTATATTCTGTCTTAACCTTAATTGTATGTTCACTTCCCGTAATCAATAATTCAAGAATCATTCCACTGCTATCTCGTTTTTCAACGCTGATATCCACAATGTCTCCTACCGTATCCACCGGAATACTTTCAAACACTGCTTCATTTCCATTCTTTGCCTTACTTGTCATTGTCAGTATTGCCCCCGGATTTGCAGCATACCTAAGAGGAAGATTTTTATCAACTACCTTTTTAATATCCTTAGCACTCATAGTTACTTTCCAGCGATACCAGCCAAAGCTGCTGTCATAAGTGCTTATATCCTTGCTTTTAATAAAGGTTTCAAACCTTTCTTCTGAAGAGAGATCCTCATATAATTTCTTTGTATCCTGTAATACCTCTGAACTTTCACCTTCCTTACTTGATGCCAAAAGCTTTCCTTTTAAGTAAGGCAGGTTGGAATTACTATTCCAAGCAGTTGAAGAATCTGCGGTATGTCCGCTGGAGGTTGAGAAATACAAGGCTGTAATAACCTCTCCATCATATTCAATGACCTTTCCATAGGTATCTTTCACTGCCAGGATGGACGTTTCATTTTCAGCAATGTTATTGTACACCTGATAGTCCACACTGTCATTCACGTGTGCTCCATATTGGCTTAAACTATTGGATAAAAGGTGCTTATATGCATAAGTTCTTGCACAAAGAGCCTGCACCTTTAATGCCTCTTCTCCATAACTTGTGGGCATTTCACTTGGAATTACAGCATAGAGATATTCCTCAAGAGGAAGTTCGTTTACTAATATTAATCCGTTTTCATCAGAAGATATCTCAATACTTCCGCGATACTTGGGATTTCCATAAGATCGTTCTACCGATAGCAGCTCAATCTTTCCTTTTTCCGTTGTTGTTTCAATTGTAATTCGTCCCTCAGAAAACAGCTTATTTGTTGGCTTTATAGTTACGGTATCACCGGCTTTATATGACTTCTGACTTTCCTTTGTTCTTATAGTAAAGGCTTCATTTGCTGTGAATTTAACAGAACTATGATACATCCCCTTATAACCTGTTGTCTCCAAAAGTACTCGAATATTCTCCGCCTTAATACTCTCAGTAATTAATGCCGCACTAATCTTGCCCGCAGATACAATAAAGTCTGTATTTTCATATCCGACTAAGATACTTCCCGTAGGCTCCATGGATAAGGTTCCATATATTTTATAGATTTTATAGTCCTCTTCTAACTCTATTTCACCATATCCTTCTACTTCAATGAAGTTCTCACCAGTTCGCAGTACCTTCCCTTGAATTATATCTGGTTTTACACTAATACTAACTACCTTTTTATTGGCTATTGTAATATCACCAACCACCTTTGAAAGCTCAGTCGATAATTTATATACCGTCGTAAAACTTCGATCAATTCCATTAATGAACGTCTGTACCTTGGAATCTTTCCCCTCTGCAATCCAAACGTTACGCAACACCGTTTCGCTATCAGAAGGTCTCATAATATAAATAATTTCTTTATCACATACCAATGCCTGGACTCCCTGATCCAAGTATCGATCGATAAGACTTAACTGACTGTTCCCACCCTCATTATCGGTTTGTACTTCCTCTTCTGATATATTTCCATTTGCATCTTCCGCATTTGCCTGTTCCTGTGAATTTACATTTGTTACGTTTTCATCTGTGCTTTCATCCGTCTTGCTGTCCTTCTGTAAATCGTCCTTATCCTGTTCTAAAGTATCGTTGGTTTGGTTAGATGCGCCCGGCGTTACAGTAACATCTGCCACAGACTCCTCTTTAAAATACTCTTCATAACTCTTTGCGTTTACATAATAATAGGTTCCATCATCCGTAACCATACGGGAAGGTCCATCCTCTGCAGCTTCACTTCCCAGTACAAACAGTGTCTTTTCCTCAAAGGGAGCATCGCTGGTAATCGTATTAAGCAATGCTTGATAGAGCTCCAGAAACTCTGGTATGAGCATGTCCTCCTGTGCTTTTAAAAAATCAAAACTTATATTTGAATAAACCGCTTGAAACCCAGGGTTCTTTATAATCAAATTGTCAATTAACTGTTTACAATCTCCATAGGTTAGTGCGGCACTCGGGGCAATTGTTACATTGCCCTGGATTAGCCCCATTTTCCAAATCGCATTTACATAGGTATCATACCAATCAGACATTTCTGCATTCGCATATGTGATGCCAAGTGGTATTGCCTCACGTTCCGCTTTGTTATACTCCAGATAGCTTAATAAACGAAAAGCCTCCGCTCGTGTCACTATATTCTCATCTACTATGCTTTCCTGTGTCCCCTTTTTATCCTCCTGTATTTTTTGCATAACATTAACCGTAAAAACTACGATAATGATCGCTACACACACACCGATTAGAATTAGCTTTCTCTTTATGCTCATTACCGCTCCTATTCCAGGTCCCAACTACCCTTTTATATGTAATGCTTGTTTCTCTCATATGTTAATATATTATACCAAGGGGAGTAATATTCGTACAAGTTTATCTGAGTAAATAAAAATAATAGAAAAGTACTAAGTTTCCTCCCAGGCAAATTGGATCGTTGTTCAAGGTTAATTACATAAAGAAAGCACGGATACAGCTTCCTCACACAAATTAACTGACATCTTGTCAAACAGTGCATTTCTGGAAGTTGTATCCGTGCTTTCTTTATAGTTTTTTCTTTTGTCTCAATCCAATTTGTCTATTTCGGAAGCGATTAAGCCTCGTACCTTTATTTAAAATCCTGGACTAATTTTAACATATCCTCAACTTTTCTCTTATCTACAAGGAAGTAGGCTTTTCCATCCTTCTCAACTAGATAGAAGCTATCATCATAGGGAAGAAAAGTCGTTTCCAATGTAGTTTCCTGTTCACCAGATACCTGGAAGCTAAGCGCAAGATATGGTTGCACACCTTCCGTATCTACCGCATCCTTTACCTCTGCATCATAGGTCAAAGAAATAATTGATTGGTATAAGGTTTTGAAGGCATCTTCCTCCACTGTGTCAGTATTGTAATAATAACCAGTTGTGGTTTCTTCTTCACCCTCTGCATTTTCTTCAGTAGAACGCTCCATCTTTAAGGTGTAAGTTTGATCTTTACTTTCTATTACGACCTGGTCTACTGAATCTATGGAAGGTATATCAATGTAACTATTTACAATAGAGAAAGCATCTGGAGAGAGCATAGTGTCAATTTCACTTGCTCCAATCGTATAGATAAGGTTACTGCCTTCTACTCTGATGTAATAATCACCATCCTCATTTTTATCTCCAATATAAGCTGTGTATACCTGTTCATCCTTATAGGTCTTTTCTGTTATTTCTTCTCCTGTATCAGGGTCTGTCTCAGGTGTTTCAAGGGTTTCGGTACGTGTTGTAAAGTATTCCAGGTTAATGGTTGCTGCTGGTTCTTCCAAACCATACTGCTCGAGATCTTCCCCCTTATAATCTACACATTTAAGATAAGTGAACGTTGTATAATTCGCTAAGAAATCCGTCACCTCTGTTGTAACTGCCGTATACCCTTCGCCGTAAGGAGACAACAGCTGCCACGGATTATTAGTTCCCGCATTGTCCAGCTTATCATCCTCTGCATATTTAAGTTCAAACTTCTCACCATCACCCTTGTTAACGGTTAAAGAAGTGATGTTTGCAGCTTCAATCGTAGTGGCTTCTTCTACTGCAGTCATCTCTGTATCATTATACTGGAGTGCCGAACCTATCTCTATGGGTAATAGATATACTGTCCCATCCTCATTGACCATTCCGTAATAACCCAGAGAATCGCCAGCTTCATTGCCCACTTTTACTGTTACTGTTGTTCCATCCTGCAGGTTTGCTTCCAGCACTGCCATAGGCTCTGCTAATCCATAATCTGCTAAACTCTCAGGGTTTTCCATAATAAGACGGTCTGCCTTAATATCATCTATTGCGTTAAGAATTGCTTCCACATAATCCTGATTGATTGGTCGTTCCGGTTCCTTCTCACTAATCCATACCTCATCCTTTAAGATAAGTGTCAGATCTGTATCCTCTCGCACATAGTGTAAGGATTTTAACTGTGTTGTATCAACTGCAGCCAAATCAATGGCAGGTGTTACTTCCTCCGCGTCATCGGTTGCTGCCGGTGTTTTGCTGACAAGGAGATAAATAACCAGAAGAGCGGCTAATATGAAAAGGAGGGAAATCATAGTGACTATGTTTCTTTTCTTCCTTTTATTCATTACTTTCTCCTCCTTCTATAACAGATTACACCACCACTAATTAGTATCAGTAACGGAATAACCACAACTGCAAATCCTCCCCACAGTATTACTTCCAGTTCTGTTGTTGAAATGTAACTTTCACTGAGGCTCTTGGTAGGAATGGATATTGTTGTTCTATCTCCCACAAGATAACCTACTGTACCGGAAAGAAGGTCTGAATTGCTATATTTTGAGGTGTCGTCTGAGAAAGTCATTTCTGTTGAATACACCACTAAGCTTGCTGTGTTATCATTATAAGTATCTGTAGCTACTAATCCTAAATAGAAAGGTCCATCAATATCCCCATCTTCTTTATCTGCCACGGTAATACTATCAGCCACCTTAGAATATGCTGAGTCAGAGGTTGTTAACAGTGGATCAACAGTCAAGGAACTTCTTGTAGTATCAGAGATAAGCAAACCTGAAGCATATGGCATTAAGATAGGTATCTGATTATCACTTGCCAGGTCAGTAATATCATGACTTTCAATTGTAGGGTACATTACATGAGGATAGTTCGCCATATGCATTCCTGAATCCCCTTCAAAAACCATACCCTTAACCATTTCAATGCCATAATAATCTAAAATCGATAAAAGATTGGCACATTCATAATCCAAATAGTTTATGTTAATAATTGCCTTTCCGCCTGCTGCCAGATAGTCTTTTATTATCGTTGCTTCTTCTTCTGTAAAATCTGTTTGAGGTGCATTAATATAAAGAATATCGCAATCCTCTGGAATACTTGTTTGGGTTGCTGTAGCAAGTGTCTGTACCTCCACATTCATCTTATCCAAGGAGGAGCTGAAGGTATCACCTGCCGCTGCCTCACCATGCCCTGAAACAACATACATTACAGGTAAGTCCTCGGTGGTTACATAGGATATCGCAGAGGTTAATTCACCCTCCACATCAATTCCAGTGGTATCCATGGAGTAGGTTTGATAATTTAATTCCTGTACCAAAAGATCAGCACCTGGAATGTATTTCGCTCTTTGATTTGTATTATTTACAACCAGGAAACTGTTTTGTGCGATCTCATCATCCACATACTTGGATGCAAAGTTCGGATAAAGAACCGGATCTTTATACTCCAATGCAATCTTGTTAGAGGCACTATCATATAACTTAGCTATATTCTCAAATTCTTTCGTCTCATTTCCCTGGGATACAACATAATAGATTGTAATATCATCTTCTAACCCTTTTAACATATTTTTGGTGTCTTCCGTTAATGTAAACATGGACTGTGAACTTAAATCAAGCTGTACATTCAACTTAGAGACCACTAAATTTACCACTAAGATAATAATAATTACAACTACCGATAACGCAGTTGTATATGCTCCTGTTTTAAACTTTCTACCGGAAAAGGATGCTTTGATATCTCCGATAAAGTTATTTTTCTTGTTTTCATTATTATTCTTTTTCACTGTATCGTCCCCCTCCCTAGCTCCATCTCTTCTTTTTAATTACCTGAACGGTTAAAAATGTAAACAAACATATAACACTAATATAATAAACAAGTGCTGAAACATCCAAAATCCCTATATCAAAATTGGTAAATCTGGTTGTTACAGATAACCATCCAAATACATTGGCTACTGAACCATCCAGTATGGTAGGTTTCAGTATATATATTAAAAGAAGGCCGGCTTCTATCAGTAATCCTAAAATGACAGAAAGCGTTAAATTATGCATCATGCGATACAAGATGAAGCATAACACCAGGATAAGTGCAGTGAAAATGAAAACAGCAGACTTGTTATTGGAGGGTAGCATAGAAGAAATGCCATCCATCAGTATGGTAAATAAAAATACTCCAAAGGAGATTACTGCTGCAACAACCTGGCTTTCCGTCAAAGACGATATAAAAAGACCAATGGAAAGATAAGCTGCACCTAAAAGTGTAAATGCCAGAATTCCTACATAAGCTGTAGAAAAGGTCACCACGCCATACTTTGATAGGATAAGGGGATAGAAACAGGTGATTAACATTGGAAGAACAAATATCGTAATTAATGCTAATAATTTACCCATCACAATTGAAGCAGCAGAAATCGGAGCGGTTAATAACAATTGGTCCGTCTTCTGTCTGTTTTCCTCTGCTATTACACGCATCGTCAGTAGTGGAATTAGCAATGCAAAGATAAAGGTTGTTGAGGATAACGTATATTCAAAATCAGCATATCCATAGAAGAAATTATATACAGTAAAAAAGATGCCAATGATCAGTAGAAAAAAAGCAATAAATACATATCCAATCATTGAATTAAAATAAGAGCGTAATTCCTTTTTATAAATTGCCAGCATCTGTGCTTACCTCCTCTTCTTTCTCCTCTTCATTCACTATTGGCTCTATCTGATCCATACTTTTATCCTTTGACTCTTCCTTAGCCTCATTATCGAAAGTTTCTTTGTTACTGCCAGTTACCTGCAAGAAGATATCCTCCAGACTCATACGTACAGACTGCATATCCAAAATTGGGGTTTTAGCCTCACATAAGGCATAGAATACTGCTTCCCGGATGTCCACATCAGCTGCACAGTTCAGGGTAAACTCAAGAACGCCTTCATTCTCGGATTGTTGTTCCTCAATACTGGTTACATGTTCAATACCATTTAAAGCGGATACTACCTTATCTCTATCGCCTTTTACAGAAAGCTCTAATCCGCCGGTGGCTCCAAGCCGTGAGCTAAGATTCTCTGGCTTATCACTTAAAACCAATTTACCTTGATTTATAATCATTACCATATCGCATACCGCGCTTACTTCCTGCATGATATGTGAACTAAGAATAACTGTATGGTTTTTACTTAACTCTTTAATTAAATCTCTAATTTCAATAATCTGCTTGGGGTCAAGACCAACGGTTGGCTCATCCAATATAATCAGTTCCGGATAGCCCATGATTGCCTGTGCCAGACCAACTCTTTGTTTATATCCCTTTGATAAATGCTTAATTAAGCGGTTTGCCATAGGTGTAATCTTCGTAGATTCCATAATCTCTGCTATCATTTGCTGACGATCTGATCGATTTACTTTTTTCAGTTCCGCAACAAAAGTCAGATATTCCTTTACTGTCATATCGGGATATAAAGGTGGGAATTCCGGAAGATACCCAATCATTTTCTTTACTTCCTCAGGTTCTTCAAATACGTCAATACCATTGATGGTTACCTGCCCTTCCGTGGCAGAGATGTAACCTGTAATGATGTTCATAGTTGTAGATTTACCAGCCCCATTGGGACCCAGGAAACCAAGCACCTGCCCTCTTTCCACAGTGAAGGACAAATCATCAACTGCTGCATGATTTCCATAACGCTTCACTAAATTCTTAACCTCAATCAAAGTTAATACCTCCTTATACTGGTAGGCCACCCTACCCCATAATTTTCCCTGCATGTTCTGTGAATGAGTGCTTGCATTCATTCACAGAACGAAAACCTCAGTGTGAAAGTGTTTTTCTTTCACACTTTTCCCTACATTTTTGCATGTTCAAAACATGTCTTATCCAAGTTATGTTATAAAATGATTGCGAAAATTTTGTGTATTAAGTTTGTTTTTTCTATGAAACATTTTCACAGGTTATGGAATAAAGAGTAGATACCACTGGTACTTTTTCTCCTAATAAATAGCAACGAAAAAAGGCCTGTAAATGAAATCAAATTTCACCTACAGGCTTCTCTATGCAAACACAATTTCTAACCAAGCATGAAATGTGTTATACTGACTTTATTTAATTTTAATCCATTAAATCACTCATGCTATACATACCCGCATCATTTCCAGGCAGGAATTTCGCAGCTTGAATTGCTCCCTTGGCAAAAATCGCCTTAGAATACGCCGTATGTTTAATCTCAATTACTTCGTCCAGTCCCGCAAAAATCACTTCATGTTCACCCACAATGGTTCCTCCACGGACTGCTGAAATACCGATTTCCTTCTTGTTCCTTGGAGTGCGTTCCTGACTTCGGTCATATTTATATTCATACTCGTGATTAAGGGCTTCATTCATAACATCTGCCAGTGCTAAGGCTGTACCGGAAGGTGCATCCACCTTCTTGTTATGATGCTTCTCTACTATCTCAATATCAAAACCTGCGTCGGTTAAAACAACTGCTGCCTCTTTTAGAAGCTTTGAGATAAGATTAACTCCGACAGACATATTTGCTGATTTAAACACAGGGATTATTTTGGATGCTTCCTCAATTAATACCATCTGATCCTTAGAAAACCCAGTTGTACATAATACAATGCCTATCTTGCGTTTAACTGCAAACTCCAGCATTTCTTCTAAGTTAACCGGAGCAGAAAAATCTATAATAACATCAGCACTTACATTACATTTTGTAAAGCTTTGAGATACCGGATATTTATTTGGCTTGTTTAGTAATACATCAATGCCTGCCACAATAACCGCATTATCATCTACATCCACAAGCTCACTAATCACCTGCCCCATTTTCCCGTTACAACCACGTAAAATGATATTTGTCATATGCTTCCTCCTTGTAGCTTATAACTTACGTATATTATTCGTTCACTATTTTAATACCTGCTGCTATCATATCCTTTTTCAATCTCTCTATGTTAGCAGGTTCAAGCTCGGTAAGAGGCATTCTCAGACTGCCTACCTCAAAGCCCATCAACTCAACTGCTTTTTTTACAGGGATTGGATTCACTTCACAGAACAGGGAGTTAATTAGTGGTAACAGCTTAAGCTGTAATTCACGGCTTCCTGCAACATCACCTTCTAAGAATTTAACAACCATGTCGTGCGTTTGTTTTGGTGCAACATTGGCAAGTACCGATATTACGCCAATACCGCCTAAGGACATAACCGGAACAACCATTTCATCACAGCCTGAGTATAACTCAATCTTTCCTTCCGTCAGCTGCATGAGCTCCGCTACCTGTGCAATATTACCACTTGCTTCTTTAATACCTACAATATTGGAGTTTGTTTGTAATAGCGTTGCTACCGTCTGTGGCAGCAAGTTACACCCTGTTCTTCCAGGTACATTATATAAGATAATCGGTATAGTAACAGATTCGGCAACTGCTTTAAAATGTGCAATTAACCCCTTCTGTGTTGCTTTATTGTAATAAGGAGTCACTACCAAAAGTGCATCTGCTCCGTAGCTTTCTGCCTCCTGTGATAAATAAATCGCAGTATCCGTTGCATTGGAACCAGTTCCAGCAATAACCGGTATTCTCTTTGCTACTTTCTCTACCGTATAGCGGATACATTCCAGATGCTCTTCGTGAGAAAGTGTTGAAGCCTCCCCCGTAGTACCGCAGATAATAATACTATCCGTACCCTCTGCAATATGATACTCAATTAATTCTCCCAGTTTGTTATAATCAACCTCATTGTTTGTTGTAAAAGGTGTTACAATTGCTACCCCTGAGCCTTGAAATACTGCCATGATCTTCTTCCTCCAGATATTTAATATTATCGTAACTATTCAAAACCAAGCTCGAAAACTTACAGTTTCCTCGCTGTTTGGCTCTCGCCAAACATGAATATTAAAAAATTATCCTTAGAAAGCAAGCTTTCACGGCTAATTTATTAAATATTCTGCTTGGTTCTGAACGTTACATATTATCATGTAAAACTACATGACACTGGCACTGCGTGCCCTGCTTCACGGTAACTGTCATAGCCATAATACAAAAAAAGCCGACACCTGCGTCGACACTAAAGAATAACTGAACGATTCCATGATAGAATACTTCCTCATGATCCTCATAGATGTTATATCCTTTAGCAGCGCTCCATCAATAACTTGATGACAGTTGCATAATTCTTCACTATACAACCAGCAATAATAAATCAGGTTTATTACCACTTCGGCACTGTTTCCTTTCGTCGCTTTCCTCTATGCCTGACATATCCAGCAAACTACTTTTAAACAATGCGCCTCTACCATAAGCAATATTTGTTACAGTTCAGCTGAACTGTAATCCATTTTTATTCACTATATTTGTAACCCCATATTAACACTGGGTTAAATTGCTGTCAATAGAAACCTAAATAATTAAAGATATAAGAGGGTTTTGCAAAGCAATATTAACAAAAAGGTCCAGGATACAAAATATCTTGGACCTTAATTCGCTATAATAAATAATACTTCTATACTAGTTTTTACTAATTACATTTAAACCTTGAGTTATCCTGATTAACACTTCCCTATGTACGTATCTTAAAACTTACTAAAGCAATACTTTCCTAAAGTTTAAGATAACCTTTTCTATATTATCCCAAATGAATAAAACACATTACTATAGCTCTCATGCTGTTTATTCCATTGATATCGCGAATAAGTCTACTTATACCTTCGCGTAAATTTATGAATCAATATTCTTCAAGATACTCAAGTTTACTTACTGATACTTCGTAAGCTACACGTTTTTCAAAATCAATCTCAGTCATTTTTTTCTGATACTCACGACTTTGAATTCTACCCCAGATTTGAACGTGGCCGCCTACGGCAAAACCTTCTGCGAATCTTGCATTTCTTCCCCAACAGATGCAAGGTATGTAATCCGATTTGCCATAAGGACGATTTACTGCAAGAAGAACATCTGCAATTTCTCTGCCTAATGGTGTCTTACGATATATTGGCTGTTTGCATACAAAGCCATCTAAAAAAATGTGGTTCGGTTTTGCATTCTCTGTAAGTTCATCCATCATCTTTACTTCACGAGCAAATACCGAAAGCACCAGTTTATTCTTACTTTCTTCATGACGATTATAGGATCTGAATTGCCCTAATACCTCAACAAACTTTCCCTTATAATCTTGCTTTACATCA
Organism: Mobilitalea sp.; assembly: GCA_047606065.1. Taxonomy (GTDB): domain Bacteria; phylum Bacillota; class Clostridia; order Lachnospirales; family Lachnospiraceae; genus Mobilitalea. Next base: position 11,745 of record JASGEU010000104.1, on the reverse strand, counting down.
ATGAGACGTTCTGAAACCATTACCGGAATCATATCATACGAATTACTTAACCGGCTTACAACTACCTCCAAAACATAGAATCCTTCACCGAATACATCATGGCTGAACGTAAAATCACTGATTACCTCTCCTGCAATACTTACTTGATTGTTATCAAATACTTTATCGGTCATATCGTACCTCTCCCTTCTTTCTCGGCGTTCCTTATTACGCCAATCTGCTCTAAAATGTAGGGTAAACTCTTCTGTTGATCATGAAAAACAGCGTACATTCACCTATGATTAAATATATGCTGATTTCCAAATTTTAGAAGTAAAATATTTATAATTTTTTATTATTAACAAAATATGTTATTTTATACAAATTATATAGAGTTTTTTTATTAATTATTTCTCATTCATACGTTGCTTTTAAAGGATACGTTGTGCTACAATAAGAAAGTTGTTTAAAAATGTAACTGGAACAAACAAAAATACATGTTTATCCAGTTATCGCGGGTGCGTTCGTATCTAACAAAAATTTGTTAGATACTTCACTTTACCTTCGCGTATATAAATATAAGTAGTAACGGATGTTTTTAAACCGTTAGAGTGTGTGTGAAACACAGAATGGAGTACGTTAAATGAAACGAGAGGATATACGAAATATAGCCATTATTGCCCATGTAGATCACGGTAAAACTACCCTTGTTGATGAATTATTAAAGCAAAGCGGTGTATTTCGTACCAACCAGGCAGTAGTAGAAAGAGTCATGGATTCCAATGCAATTGAACGTGAACGCGGTATTACCATCTTATCTAAGAATACTGCTGTTATGTACAATGGAACCAAGATCAATATTATAGATACCCCTGGTCATGCTGATTTTGGTGGCGAGGTGGAACGAGTTTTAAAAATGGTTAATGGTGTTGTTCTTGTTGTAGACGCCTTTGAAGGCCCAATGCCACAGACCAAATTTGTTCTAAAAAAAGCTCTTGAATTATCTTTACCTGTAATTGTATGTGTTAACAAAATCGATCGCCCGGAAGCACGTTCTACCGAAGTAATCGATGAAGTATTGGAGCTTCTCTTAGAGTTAGATGCGAATGATGAACAACTTGACTGTCCGTTTGTATTTGCCTCTGCTAAGGCTGGTATCGCTGCTTTATCCTTAGAAGATGAAGCAACAGACATGATCCCTTTATTCGAAACAATTGTAAATTATATTCCAGCACCAGAAGGTGACCCGGATAAAAGCACTCAGGTACTAATCAGCACCATTGACTATAACGAATATGTTGGTCGTATTGGTATCGGTAAAGTTGATAACGGTGTGATAAAAGTTAATCAAGATTGTGTCTTAGTTAATGCACATGAACCTGATATGAACGTTCGTGTTAAGATTAGTAAGTTATATGAGTTTGATGGTCTAAAACGTGTGGAGATAACAGAAGCAACAATTGGTTCTATCGTAGCCATCTCCGGAATTTCAGATATCCATATCGGTGATACCATCTGCTCTCCTGATAATCCAGAGCCAATTCCTTTTCAGAAGATATCGGAGCCAACCATTGCAATGTTCTTTAATGTTAATGACAGCCCTCTTGCTGGAACTGAAGGTAAATTCGTTACCTCCCGTCACTTAAGAGAACGACTCTTCAGAGAGCTTAATACTGACGTCAGCCTTCGTGTAGAAGAAACTGATACCACCGAAAGTTATAAGGTATCCGGCCGTGGTGAACTTCATCTCTCTGTATTAATCGAGAACATGAGACGTGAAGGCTTTGAGTTCTCTGTAAGTAAGGCCGAAGTATTATATAAAACTGACGAGCAAGGCAAGAAACTCGAACCAATGGAGCATGCCATGATCGATGTACCAGATGAGTTTGCAGGTACAATTATCGAGAAAATGGGTCAGCGTAAAGGTGAAATGATTAACATGCATACTTCTGGTAATGGTCATACTCGTATTGAATTCTCCATCCCTGCAAGAGGTCTCATCGGATATAGAGGCGAATTCTTGACAGATACCAAGGGAAATGGAATTATCAATACGCTTTTTGATGGTTATGGTCCTTATAAGGGTGATATTCAATACCGAAAGAGCGGCAGCCTTATCGCTTACGAGACAGGCGAAAGCATTACCTATGGCCTATATAATGCACAGGAACGTGGTATTCTGTTCATCGGTGCTGGCGTAAAGGTATATGCTGGAATGGTAGTTGGTCAAAATCCAAAGGCTGAAGATATTGAGGTTAATATATGTAAACGTAAGCAATTAAGTAATACTCGTTCTTCAGGTGCGGACGATGCCCTAAAATTATCACCGCCGAAGGTGCTAAGCCTTGAACAGGCTTTGGAATTCATCGAGACTGATGAATTACTGGAAGTAACTCCAACCTCCCTTCGTATTCGTAAGAAGACACTGGATAGCACTATGCGAATGAGAGAACGTAGAAATAAGCAAAGTAATTAACTCTAATTTCCTATTTATAGAATTATTTTACAACATCACCTATTAAAAAAGCAATCTGCATTTTTGTCAGATTGCTTTTTCTTTGTTATATGTCGCATATTTCTTATTATATTGCATTTTACTAATTTTGTAATTACCGTAAATTGTTTGTCATAAAATTCACATAGTGTATTAAAAAAAATGATTAACCAATAAATTCTCTGATTGCATTAATTTTTTGATCAGGATACTTATGAATATCCCTAACACTTGTGATATGATACTGATTTAAGATATCCTTAAAATATGCTTTCATTGCTTCTTTCGAGATTATCTTATTATTAAATCGATCTCTTGAAATCTTAATTGCGGATTTCTCATAAGCTGTAATTGCCTGCAGAGCCTTTGGTCCATACCATTGAAAACTCTCCATTATCGTATCCAGCAGTTCTATTTCCTGTAAAGTCAGGTATTCCTCCACACCTTCCAGGGTTGCTATTCCACTGCGCTTTAAACTCTCATAAAGTTTTATATAAGGTATCTGTTCCCCATTAATCCCACATTCCTCTTGAAAAAGTTCCCGATCAAATAACGCAAGGGAAAATGCCTGTGCATAATAAAGAAGATACTGGAGTTGACTGGCGCAGATATCTGCTTCGCAACGATTGACAATATAATAAGATACCGTATAAATTTTTGATGCCATAATTTTTGACAGAACAGCCATCCTGCTCTTTTTAAATGCAATCCCAGTCAGGCATTCTTTCCGCTTGAGTAATAAATTATAATAATACTCTGGCTCTTCCAGGATTGTTTTTAGCTTATTGGAATACTCGCTAGTAGGAATATCACCTTCCATATAACGTATGATAGTGGTTTCTCCCCATCCAAGAAGCTTAGCCAATGGTTTTTTGCCAATGCGATAACGATCAATAATTAATTGTATCTCGTCAGCAGAAATAACCGATTCTGTTACCGTTTCGATTTTATCAACTTTCATACCTCTCACCTTTCATCTATATCTCCTCACTCCTTCTTATTGTATCGGATAGAAATCATGTCTTTACTTTAACTAATCTCTTTCCTGCTAATAATGGTATCTTTTGTAAGTATAAAGTAATAGTAACATTATTTCATTAATTTGTACACATATTTTGCTTAGAAGCAGATTAGAATTGTGATTAAAACTTTCTAAATTCATTCAAATCCTGAGCAATAATTTTAAAACCTCTTATGATCCTCTCAAATACTCCAATTCGGTATAAATTCACCAATACCATTCCAACCGGAATACCGATAATAATACCTAAGATACCATAAAAACGATATCCAATATACATAAATATTAATGTTGCCAACGGATGAAGTCCGATGCTGTCACCAACCATCTTTGGCTGCAGAACTTGTTTAACAATCTGACAGATCAGATATATTACCACTAAACCTATTGCTCTAAAATAGTTACCAGACAACATATCTATAATCGCCCAAGGCCAAAGGATAGCACCTGTGCCAAAGACCGGCAATAGATCTAAGAAAGCTATTCCAAGGGCAAATAGGAATGAATATCCTACCTGCAGAATTTCAAAGCCAATGAACATAATTACGGTTAATACCAACATAATCTTAAACTGTGCTTTAAAATATCCTCCAAAAGCTGATTTAAAATTATCAAAGATCAGTCTCCAATAGTTCTGTATTGACTCTGGCAATCTTTTTCTTAATCCTGCTGATAGTTCATTTCTGCCTGCAGCAAAGAAATAAGCTGATAAAATAGTTACAATAACCGCCAGAAATCCTTCTGCTACATTACCCACCAGGTTACCGGCACTGCTTACGGAAAGAAGGTCATTCCTATTCATATATTCAGAAACAGAGTTATCCAACCCGTCAATTGCATTACTAATGGCAGCTTGAAGGTTATCCGGAAGTGGTGCTGTTGCTTTATCAATATATCGGGAAGCCTGTTCAAATTGTTCCTTCACTGTCTCAACAATTTCAGGAACATCATTCATCAACCCTTTGGCTTCTTTTACAATAACAACCGTTAAAAGGGTTGCTGCTCCAACAATAATCAGTATAACCATAGCTATAATAATTGCCGAACTATGTTTACGAACTATCTTAACCCTCTTTTCAAGAAAATGCACCAAGGGATTGGCAATCATTGCAACAATCCAACCAATGACGAAGGGCAGAAAAAACTTAAGAATTCGAGGCAGTACCAACATCAAAAACAATGCCACCAAAATTGCAAATATAAAATTAATTATAATTTTAATGTAGGTAATAAACTTACCCTGCTCCATGCAGCTCATCCTCCTATGAACAGCCAGTATACCGTCCTAACATACACCAGTTCTTATAAAGTATACCCTGTCCCCTGACAATCAAACACAATACTCTGCTATATCTCTCTATTAAAATTTATGATTTTGGAATCAGATTTAGACAACTTCTTTTTAATTCATAGGTTATTACGTCCTATGAATTAAAAAATACTCCGTAGGATGCGCACCTTACGGCATGATATATATTGCTTCGCAATCTGCTCAGGCGCAAAAGTGTCAGTGAACTGATACTTTATTATATTATACCTAACATTGGTAATTAGATAAACCATTTTTTACATAATTTATATAATATGCGCTGTATTTCCTACCTCTCTGAAACAAGCTCTTTTAACACCTCTATTAAATATAACGTTTCATTTGCGAATATTTCTTCACAAAAAAAGCCAGTACCCTGGCTTATTTCGTTGGTTTTGATAAAAAGAAGGTAAGAAAGAACATAACTGCCGCAATAATAACAATGGTTGGTCCTGATGCAGTACCAATATAGTAAGATAAGATTAACCCGGTTATACCAGAAAATATTGAAATCAGTATTGAGAATAGATGATACTCTCTAATGTTTGAGGACATATTTCTGCTGGCCGCAGCTGGTAGAATTAACAGCGCATTGATTATTAAGATACCTACCCACTTCACAGAAGACATAACAATAATTGCAATAACAATGCTAAAGAGATCTTCAAGCCAGTGGATTTTTATATTCTTACTTTTTGCTAAAGCCTCATTCACACTGGTTGCATATAACTTATTAAAACATAACCCCCAAAAGGACAGTGTTAGAAATAATATAATTATAAGCAGACCAATTTCTGATACCTTAATACTAAGAATATCTCCTACCAATAAGGCGGAGTATTTTGCAAAGTTACCTCCACGGGAAAGTATAACGAGTCCTATCGCCATACTTAAGGAAGCAAAAACAGATATAATCGTATCCGTTGAAGCCGTATTTCTACGTTTAATCCGATTAAGTATGAGTGCAAAGATAATCGCAAAGGCAATCATTGAGATGTTCGTATTAACCACTCCAAAGATTGTACCTATTGCTACACCGGTAAGTGCTGAATGCCCCAATGCATCTGAAAAAAAAGCCATTCGGTTATTCACGATCATAGTTCCTAAGATACCAAAGAGTGGCGTTATAATTAGAATTGCCAATAACGCATTCTTCATAAAATCATACTTCACCCAGGAAAAGGGAAGAAGTGTCTCTAATATATGATAGATAGTTTGCATCGTAATCTCCATTTCTAGTAATTTGAGATAGCGTTCCCTTTTCCAAAGACCGCCTGGAACTCTTCACTCTCTAGAACTTCCTCCGGTGTCCCCTCTTTAATAATTGTCTTATCTAACAATATCACATGATCCGCATAGTTCCTTACAAAGTCAAAATCATGGGAAATAACAATCATCGCCAGATCATACTCCTGCTTTAATTTAGCAATGTTATGATAGAACAGCTCCATACCAACCATATCAATTCCTGATACCGGCTCGTCTAATAATAATAGATTTGGCACAGGTGAAATGGCAATAGATAATAAAACTCGTTGCATTTCACCACCAGAAAGATCACAGATTCTCTTATCCATAAGCTCGTCCGCTTTGAAAATGCTAAGCTGCTCTTTTACTTTCTGATATATCTTCTTAGACTTTGGCAGAAATACTGGGTAATTGCTAATAAAACTTGCAAATAGGTCATATACACTCATGGGGTTATTCTTCTCTACGTTAAGGTATTGTGGAACATAACCCATGACAAGATTTTCAAAGGTCTCATCTCTCAAGTCCTGGAACTCAATTTGACCTTCATGCTTAATCTCACCTAGAATTGCCTTCATAAGAGTTGATTTACCGGCACCGTTACGCCCAATGATAACCGTTATCTTTCCACAATGGATATGTAAATTAATATCCTCCAGGATTACCATTTCCCCATCTCTAACATTAATATTTTTAATTTGAATGCAGTGCAGACCACATGCCTGAGCATGCAGCTTCACTGATTTAATATTTTTACCACGCGTTGTAATGATTCCTTTATTGTTACGTTTTTTACTCATATCAACCTCATCCATCCTTAAAGATGTAATTGCATTACTTTAGAATCTTTTGGATAACCAGAAGATTTTTCTCCATAGCAGTAATATAAGAATCCAAGGCTCCATCACCTGTAACAACAGAATCTATAATATACAGCTTTGCATCTGTCTCTTCCTGAATCTGCTTTGCAATCGAGTCGCTAAACTGTTCTTCTATCAATAGATATTTAATCTTATCTTGAATAACCTCGTCCACAATTTCAGCAATCTGCGCAGCACTTAAAGCAGAATCAGGCTCTAATGGCACAGCATGAGCAATTGTAATATCTGCAAGTTCAGCAAGATAGGAAAAGGCATCATGGAATATAACTGCCTGTGGTCTTTCCTTTCCTGCATTTCTTTCTTGGGAGTCCTTAATTGTTGCGAGATACCTTTGGTTTAATTCATCTACTGTAGCAGTATAGATAGAAGCATTATTAGTAATACCTTCCTCCAATTTATTCTTTAAATCATCTTCAAAGGAATCTGAAGATAAGATATAATCCACCAAACCCTTATTCACATTTTCTATCTGCTTCATATAGAGCGAAGGATCAAGCCATACATGAGAATTATACTCACCATGGTTATGTTCTTCCTCAGGTGTCACATCGCTGTCTAGCCCATTCTCTTGATTAAGCTCATCCTCATACGTAAGTTCATCTTCATGTTCATGCTCAAGGGTATTCTCAAGCATTGTAATGCCCTCGCTTGCATCAATGATCGTAAGCTTTGGATAATTCTCTTTAATGTCATCTAAAAAGCCTTCCATGCCTCCACCATTGATAATAAGAACATCTGCTTTCGAAATTGCCTTCATATCCCTTGTTGTCAACTGATAATCATGCAGACAACCGGTATTCATCTCTGCTAAACTCTCTAATGTTATTTCATTAATATCCTTGGATAAATTCTCTCCAATTAAATATATCGGATAAAACGTAGTAACGATCCGCAGTTGTTTCTTTGCTGGCTCATTACTTACTGAATTAGGCTTAGTAAAATTCAACACTAATGCTATAATTATTATTAATAACGCCATTGCCGCAAGAAGACGTAGTAACTTATTTCTCATTGCTTCCTCCTTTATTGCAATCCATTTGCATTTAATAATTATATTATAAGTATTACCCTGTGTCAACTTGTTTAGACGACCTGCCTATTGTGACTTAATCAAATTGTTGTAACTATCATAGACCAGCTCGAAAATCCATGGTTTCTTTACTATTTGGCTCTAGCCAAGCAGAATATTTAGTTAATTATTCTTAGAAAGCAGGCTTTCACGGCTAATTTATATATGTTCTGTAACAGTTACAAATTATTAAAGAAAAACGCTTGTAAAACTTTGTTATCTGTGATAATATTTCACATAATTAAGGTACTGAAGAAATATGATAATTAATTAAATCATATTTACAATTCATTATAATACCTAGATAATATATATGTTATATAAGTTTTTAAGTGTATTATGCAGTATATTTCTTCATAACATTCTTTAAAGTAACATCATTACAATCTTTATCCAATGTGTCAAGGTTATTTATCAATTAATATGTAAGGTAATGTGCTTTGAAGTTTGTTTTATATTAATGGTCATATAAAATAATAAGTATTTATAGGGGGAATTAAAATGGGAAACAATAAGATTTTAAGATTAGTCACCGCAGCGTTAATGTCTGCTATAACTTGCGTCGCAACTATGACACTTCAAATACCAAATGGTATAGGTGGTTATATACATCCCGGAGATGCCTTTGTGATATTGTCTGGAATTATACTTGGCCCCTTCTATGGTGGACTTGGCGCTGGTATAGGTTCCATGCTTGCAGATCTTTTGTCCGGTTATGTTCAATATGCACTTCCAACCTTTTGTATAAAGGCTCTGGCTGCCATATTAGCCTGTCTCCTATATCGTTTCATCAGAATAAAGTTAAGATTTATCGTAGTAACCTTTGGTGGAATATTAGCAGGTGCTGTTGTAACTCTAGGCTATTTCTTATATGATGGTTTCCTCTATGGTTCTTTTGCAACCAGTGCCTTAGGAATTCCGGGTAATTTACTTCAAAATTTAACTGGGATAGTTCTATCGACAATAATTTTTGTACTAGTATATAGAATACCACAGATTAAAGATATGATAGAGAATAAGATATGATTGCAATTGCTTGCCAGAATATTAAATTTGGATTTATATAAATATTACAGTTCTTTTATTACAAGTATAGTTGTTAAATTATAATCGATTGACATTTCTATAGCGTCACTGCAAAAGACTTACGAACTTTATATTACAAGCTTAACTATGAGTAAAGAAACTGGAGTTATCACTAGATACTATATTATGTGAAACTTCGGTTTCTTATTTTTTTATAACTAATTTGCTTCCTGTAATACCATAAAAGGCTTACCGTTCCAGATGAAGCACACTTATTTAATTCTAAGAAAAAGGCGATATTCCTGCAGTTGTGGTAAAAGATTTTTAGAAAAGTACTCCTTTTTAGCTTCATACCAAAGATGTACTCTTTGACTTTCCTTTAAAATCATTTATCTTCTTAGAAACATGCATATTGTATAATCTGTTGCAGATGATACAAATGTTTCAGCAAACACAGTCACATGGACACTAGATACTCTTAGTTACTCTATCCCTTCTCTTCCAGAGTACATCTCAATCGATGAATTCAAAGGAGGTGCTGATACTGGGAAGTATCAATTCATTCTTGTAGATGCTAAAATGCATTGCATACTTGGCATTCTGCCAGAATAATAAATACTCCTATCAACGTAAGGTTTCAATAACAAAATCTACTTAAGAGATCATCCTACGGGATAAGGAATTGCGAGCGGTTCCGAACAAGAATTATACACAGCTCAATCTAGTGAGAAATGGACGACGGACACGAGGCTTATTTTGCATGCTCAAAAACACGAATTATAGAGACAGCATTAAAACTGCTCCAAGTGCAGTAATGGGGCGGGATACAAAGGTATCCCACCCTAACTATTGACACAGAGCCGCACAAAGTCGTAAATACGTTTAAAACTAATGCGACTGCTAGTCGCACAAAAAAGGCAGGATTTTCATCCTGCCCTTTCCTTACGCTATACTAAAAATTATTTTAAATAATATTAGTTAAGAGTAACAAGTCTATTTACTGTGAAAGTTACTGTTCTGGTGTTTCCAGTTCCACCAGCAGCTGCACCAGTATAAGTGATAGTCTCGATATATACGGACTCACCCTTTGCAGGTGTAGTTATTCCGGTTGCTGCACCAGCACCAACTTTTCCAGTAATTGAAATCTTAGATGTATCAAGTACCTGATCAACAGCTACTCCATCAATTGTAAGAGTTAATGCTGCTGCTGCAACCTGTTTAACTGTAATACCAGCTGTATGAGCTACTGCTGTCTTAACATCTGCTACGGAAAGAACTGCACTATCTTTTACTTCAAAGATTGCACTTCCCATATCTGCAAGTGCAGGATAAAGGGTTACAGGTGTTACTGCTGCCTTATTAGTTACAGCAATCTTTGCTTTAAAGTCAACGCGGTAGTTACCAATAGCTACATTTGTTGTAAATACATTTGCAGCTAATGTTGCTACATCGATACCAGTTGCTGGATCTATATGAGCTCCTGATTGAGCTACACCTGCTGTTGTGGATACTGTGTAGGTGAAGTCTGTGTCAGCTACAAGTTTAACTACTCTTGCGCCTGCTGCATTGTAACCATAAATCTCTGGTACTACAGTAGTAGTGCCTGTGATTGTTTTAAGGTCAACGCTAGTAGTGCTTAATGTAGGGATATATCTTTGTACAGTTGTACTAGATGCGTCAAGTACATTTACTGTAACAATAACAGGTTTTGATGCACCCAATTTGCTTGCTTCAACCTTGAAAGTATAAGCACCTGGTAAAACAAATACACTTCCGTCAAATGTCAAGCTAATTGTTCCATCTGCATTAGGAGTTAGTGTTACTAAACCTGCGGTTCCATATGTTAAAGTAGAACCAGTTGGTGCACTGATGATCTGTCCAGTTACAACAGCATCATTGTATAATCTGCCACTAGTATCCTTAACGGATAATTTTACTGCCTTTGATTCTTTTACATCTGCAGCAGTTGCATTACCCATAGATACGGTATAAACATCTGCTTCAACACTTGCAAGTGCTCTTGCTGGTCCAACATTTACTGTGAACACACCAACAACTTTGCCGTCTGCTGCTGTCTTAACAACGATATCAACAGAGCCTTCGTTCAGTGCTGTAATCTGGTTGCCTGTTACTAATACTTTTGCTGGATCATTAGAAGTATAAGTGAACATGCTTGTATTATCTGTATAATTATATGTTCCTGTTGCTGAATTGTTATTCTGGTATCTTGCGCTGATGAATAAGCCGCTGTCACCCTTTGGTAAATTAAAGCTGGATGCCCAACCAGTTGTTGCAGATCCTGTAGTTGTATATGTTGTATTTAAAACATAAGAGATAGAACCAGTATTGAGGTTAGCATCTTCTTTATATACAATAGCAACTGCATCATCGGATGTCTTGAACTCGGTATAAACATTGCTTGCATTTACAAACCAGTTTGAGAAACTTGCTGTAATCTTTGCTGATGTTCCTTCACCATAAAGATAAAGTTTTGTACCAGATACAAAGCCCTTACCAGCTTCTCCGCCGTAAGTAAATGTTAAATATGATGAAATTTCAGAACCGCTGTAGATAACTACGCCATCTGCATTTAATGCTTTAACATAGTCAAGAAGCTCTACACCTGTGGTATCTGTTGTCTTAACCTTAACATCATCAAGAACGATCTTCGCGATGTCAGTTAACTTTGCGGTTGCAGCTGTGAAAGGAACAGTAAGT
>JASGEU010000103.1:0-54515 GCA_047606065.1 Mobilitalea sp. | reverse complement strand
GGGCGGGAAACCACCGGAAGAGTGGCAGCAGGAGCAATCGCAGCAGCTATTCTAAAGGAACTTTGTATAAGCCTGTACCGTTATACCAAGTTCCTTTAGAATAGCTGCTGCGATTGCTCCTGCTGCCACTCTTCCGGTGGTTTCCCGCCCTGAAGAGCGTGCTCCACCACGGTAATCTCTGAAACCATACTTTTGATCATAGGTATAATCAGCGTGACCCGGACGATAATACTTAGCTATATCGGAATAATCATAGGGCCGTTGATTCTCGTTATACACAATCAGTGAGATTGGCGTTCCTGTGGTACGTCCCTCAAAGGTACCGGATAATATTTGGAGTCGGTCATCTTCCTTACGCGGGGTAGAATACTTTGTTCTACCTGGCTTTCTCCGATTCAGATATGCTTGTATATCCTCTTCATTGATAGACAATCCAGCCGGACACCCATCTATAACCACACCAATACCCGCACCATGGGATTCGCCCCAGGTAGATATAGCAAAACAATTTCCGAATATTGAACCTGCCATAAGTTCCTCCTATTTATTCTTTTACTCTAACTAGAATCGATCTTAAAATCAATTTTATTTATCTTAGCATTAGAGTCCTCAATAGTCTACTTATTTTTCCCAGAACAATAAGAACTCAGGAACTGTCATCCACAAGCTCGCTAGTTTCCTTCTCAATTATACAGAATAGAAGTTAAATCTTCTAATTCGATAGCAGCCTTTGGCTGAAACCGATCCGATTTAAAGTAATTCCATATGGAAAATAGAAGTTGTTTTCCTTCCGGCTTATCTATTATCTTATCAAAATCACAAGAGCAGACCAGGAGTTTTCCTTGTAATACATTGCATTCAAAAATCAAGCCTAACTTATGGTTTCTTTCAAAATTATCAATTGTTTGAACAATTGGAAGAAAATCCGCTGGTGTATTATCAAGTACAATGGAACGAGAATTTGTAACTATGCTCCACCATGGATAGGTTGAGTATTCTTCACAAGGAAAGTATTCAAATATAGGATGACTGTTATTGATAAGCAAGCCCATTGTTCCTACCGGAAGCTTTTTATTCCTCTCTTCTGAGATGAAACGGAACATCGGATAGCACCAAAAATCCGTACAGTAACAACCTTCAATAGAATTCTTTAAATCTTCAAGTTTTGGAATTAACAGTACTTTCTCTCCTTTTTCAAGCAGTTTAATTGCCTCTGAAGACAGCTTCTCAAAAACATTAATCTCATCCCCAGGCAGTAATATATCCCTGGGATATACCCACAAATCATAATTTTTAAAGATATCGGTTTCGTCTATGTTAATACATAGAGTTAATTTCTCCATAGCTTTAACCTCTGGCAATTGCAAGCTGATATGGCAAATATCATAGTAGTTCTGTGTGAAATCCGTTGATATCAGTACCTTCCCTTTCTCATACACAGTATTGCCTATTTTTAATTCCCAGACTAAGGTGTGTTTTTGGAGAATAAACGGCTTGTAATAGGAAAGTTCAATCTTTGCATTAAAGTTTTCATCAGAAGTATAATTGTATTTATCAAACCTTGCTAAAAGTACGGCATCAGAGCAAAAACTGCGCCATTCCTCTGGGGAAATAAGTCCCTTAGAATCCATAAAAGCATCCAATATACCAACTAAAGCAGTTCCCTGTCCTGAAAAATCCTGTAGATCTAAAATTTGAAAACCAGCTAACTTTTTTGAACGAAAGGCTGCTTCCAACTCTTCTTTATAACATGCTGCGGCAAGTTTACCAGAGCAGGTAAAATACTTTTCAGCCAGATCACCTAATCCTTTTGCTATCAGTCTCTCTTGGAACGTTTCAAGATTTCTAGCTTTTAAGGATCCGGTATACTTGGAAATTTCTCTGTAATCAGGATAGGTTTCATATTGACCGATCTCATGAGAGACAACTGGTATCATCGGTAAAAGTTGTTGCTCTGTGCTTACAGTCTTTACTTTTTTGACACCTGTTCCATATTGTATTTCAATTGTATCTTCCGTATTATTGCTAACATTCTCATCTGTACCTACAATTGACGGATAGATATCTTCATCATAACTTTTCCTTGTGCTCGGTTCAGAAGACTGCACGTGACCTAATGGGGCATCGCACTCCGCATAGGAGCCTCTTATAAGTCGATCACGAGAAAATCTAACACCACAGAAGAAATCTTCCTCTTCTAAGATTACCGGAGTAAATTGAAAGTTATTCGAGCCTTGGGTATATAGATGACGATTATCGATAGCTTTGTAGAAACGAAGGATTTCTGACATCCGCTCAGCACTTCCCCACAATTCATTACCCAAAGACATCATTGCAAAAGAGGGATGATTCCCAAAGGTACTAAGAATAGCTACACCCTCCTTAACCAAATAATCCTGCTCTGTTTGATTATGATTTTCATAGCTTTCATCTGTTAATGTTCCCCAGAAGGGCAGTTCCGGTTCCATATATATCCCAAGCTGGTCGGCTGCCTCAAATGCCGCTTCCGGCGGGCAGCAGGTATGAAACCGGTAGTGATTTATTCCGTAAGTCTTTGATATTTTCATTACAGTAAGCCACTCTTCCAGTGTAGTGGGTGCAAAGCCCGTTTTAGGAAAAATCAGACCATCATGTTTCCCGCGCAGAAATGTCTTTGCTCCATTTATAATGAATTTTCTGCCACTTGTTTTAAAAGCACGCATGCCAAAAGTAACTTCACTGGAATCCAGGAGCAAGTTGTTCTCCATTAATTTTAGCTTTAACTTATACAAATTAGGTTCATGCTCGCTCCAAAGTAAGGCATCCTCTCCGAGTGCATATCTAATCTTAATTTCATTTGTATGAAAGCTGAACAGTTCGTCTTTCGTGCAATGTTTCTTATTACTATTAAAACTTTCTGCACCAATTGCAAGAAAACCATTTTCCAATCCCTTTACTTTTGCTTTAACAGTTACACTCTTATCCATAATGTCCGGGTAAAGTTGAATATCGGATAAATAAGCCTTATTATAAATCTGCAGTTCAATTTTACCGGTGATACCATTCCAATTCGTTTGAGTATCCGGAGAAGTTAAGTGACCGCCTTTCGTTAAATATTCCGTATTGTCCACCAATATGGTAATTATATGAGTGCCGGGGGAAAGGGCTTTTGTAATATCATAAATATGAGGCGTGTTCAAACTATTTTGTGTACCTATTTTTATACCATCAATCCATAAGGTAGTAACTCTGGTTCTTTCGAGATAGAGATGACAAATCTTGTCTGTCAGACAATCTGTAATCTCCAGGCTTTTCTGAAACCATGCATAACCTTCGAACTTATATTCATCAGTTAGATATCCAAGCTCTCTGGCTTCATTCTTTTTTCCCTTTTTCGCATGGGAAGTAGTGCCAGGTAAATAAATTGTGTCATAAAAGGATTCTGGTAAACCTTTTTTGTCTTCGTCTAATTCAAAAGACCAAATACCGCTTAAATCAATGCAATCTAACATAAAAACCTCCTGTATTCTATATACATAACTTAATCTTTACTTTTTTGCACATAAGCTGTTCATCAATTTTTTACAATTTGTTTGACTTTAATTATCAAAAAAATCTATAATAAATTGTAATCGTTTGATGCGAACCAAACAGTGGAAAACTGCAAGTTTTCGAGCTTGGTTCTGAATAGATATAATAATCTATAATTAAATTTTGGGAGGGTTTAAAAAATGATTCGTGAAGTTGAAAACAACGACTTTGATGGACTAATGAGTCTATACACGCAGCTGCACAATAATACTATCCCTGAAAAAACTCCAAAGATAATTGACCTGTGGAATAGAATTTTAATTGATAAAAACCATCATATTATAGTAGCCCTAGAGGATGAAAAGATCGTATCCTCCTGCGTTTGTGTAATAATACCTAACTTGACGCATAATCAACAACCCTATGCCCTTATTGAAAATGTTATCACTGATGAAAACTATCGCAATCGTGGTCTGGCAACAAAGTGTTTGAACTATGCAAAACAGTTAGCTATAAAAGAAAATTGTTATAAATTAATGCTGCTAACAGGCTCCAAACTCGAAGGTACCTATCGATGTTACGAAAAAGCCGGATACAATAAACAGGATAAAACCGCCTTTATTCAATGGCTCTAAGACTATTATTAGCTTAGCATTTAGTTATAGAATAATCTACATATATCTAAATGAGTAAGGAGCAACTATAAATATTAGGATTTTGTTGGCATTTATTAGAAATCATGTTATAATTGATGCAGTTAATAATTAAAATAATTTATGGAGGTTCCCTATATGCGGCGAGCTGTTATTCTTGCATAGCACTGGCTATTGCAATTTATTAATTTAATTTGTTGTAGCCACTGCTATTCCTAATAGTTTATTTATTTTAGGAGGGCATAATGGGCTATATTAGAGCAGATAAGGTACTGCCAATTGAAATTATAGAGTTAATTCAGAACTATATTGATGGTGAAAATATTTATATACCAAGAAAAGAAGATAATAAGCAGACCTGGGGTAATGGAACTCGAATTCGACAGGAATTAGACGAAAGAAATTCCTCTATCTTTGCTGACTATCAGCAGGGTATACAAATATCAGAATTGGCTGAAAAGTATTTTTTATCAGAAAAGAGTATTCAACGTATTATTTTAGAAAAGAAAAAAATAGCATGAGTTAATGAGCTGGTTCATATGGAACCAGCTCATTTTTTTCCAATCTTTTCTATTATCTCCTGCCTATTTCACTGTCATCATTGCTCAATACACTATTCTCTTTGATATAAGCTACAATTTCATCAAAATTAGTAAATGCAAGACCTACGTAGCTGTCTGCTGCACCGTAGTAGATCGCAATTTTACCTGTTGCTGAATCATGAATTGTCGCGCAAGGGAATACTACGTTAGGTACAAACCCTCTTTCCTCGTACCATTCCTCCGGCGTTAAGAGGAAGTTCTCGCAGCGATATTTTACAATGGAGGGATTCTCTAAATCCAAAATTGCCCCGCCAATACTGTAAATATAACCATTGCAGGTGCCGCTTACGCCGTGATAGAATAACAACCAGCCTTCACTCGTTTCAATGGGAGCTGCGCCGCCGCCTATCTTTAAGGACTCCCACCATCTGCTTCCTCTGCCCATTACATGTCTGTGCTTACCCCAGTAAACAAGATCCGGACTTTCACTAAGGAAGATATCTCCAAAAGGCGTATGCCCTGTATCAGATGGTCTGCTTAGCAAACAGAAATTACCGCCAATTTTTCTTGGAAATAATACTGCATTTCTGTTATATGGCAGGAATGGGTTTTCCAATCTTACAAACGTTTTAAAATCTGTTGTTTTAGCCATACCGATTGCCGCACCGAAGAAATCCTGACACCAAATGATATAATATGTATCCTCCACTTTTACCAGTCTTGGGTCATATGCATACAGTGGCATAAAGGGCTTGCCTTCTTCATCCACAAATGATATTTTATTTTCATCAAAATCCCAGTGAATGGCATCCTTGCTTCTGCCCATGTAGATATATGGTACACCATTCGTCTGCTCACCTCGAAATACACCGATGAATTCATCACCATAAGGAATAACTGCACTATTAAAAATTCTTGCAACTCCTTTTATAGGATTGCGTCCAATAATAGGATTTTCTGTATATCTCCAGACAGGGGCATCCTTAAGTCCCGACGGACGTTCCTGCCAAGGTACATTTGGTATTGAAGGAGCTATCATTTTAATCTCGCCCATTATTTTTGCCCTTCCTCCTTTCAGTCAGGGCGGCACGCCGCCCTGCAATGTCTATTATTATTAGTTAAAGTAGGTATCCAAAGCATCCTGAACCTGTTGTTTATAGGTTTCCTGGAACTGCGCAGGTGTTACTTCCCCTTTGATCAGGGACATCAAGTCATACTGAATACCAAGTTGGTTCCATAGTTCAAAGGTTTCCCTGCTTCCAACGTCTGCCATAACTGCAAAGTTCTTATTCTGTAAATCTTCCGTAGATGCAGTAACTGCATACCACCAGAATAAAGTTTCTTCATCATCACGAACAGTTACATCTCCGTCATACCAGTTCCACATGTCATAAAGCACGTTATAAACTTTTTCAGGGTCTTTCACACCTGCAGGAATAATATAGTATTCGCCTGCGGATACTTTACCTGCATTTGTTGCCTGATCCCCGGAAGGACCTACTGGCCATTGTACGTATGCAGTATCAAAAGAAAGTGTATATCCATTTGCACCGCCGTAATCATAATCAGCTTTATCAGCTGCAATCCAGGCAGCGATAGGGAAGAAACCAATGTTGCCTTCACGATACTGACCTCTCATGGTTGTAGAATCATCACCACTTTCAAAGTCATAAGGGTAAGCTACATTATACACATTATAAATGTCAGACATCATTTGCAATACTTCGCCAGTCGCTGCAGAAGAAAGTTCTTCTGTCTTAGTTGCAGCCACATGCGCACCATTGCTCATTAATAACTGTTCAAAGGTTTCATTATTGAAGCCGCAATATCCATACTGATCTGTCTGACCGTCACCATCGGTATCTTGAGTTAAAACCTTGCAATATTCAATGAATTTATCCCAGGTCCATTCACCGCGTGCATATAATTCTCTCGGATCCTCCAGATTGTTATCTGCCAGCATTTGAATATTAAAGCCCAAAGGATATGTTGCCTCAACTTTTGTTTGTGCATCTACTCTCTTTAAGATGGATGCTTTTCCATCACCTAAATCCAGATAGGTAATATTCTTCTTTGTTGTGAATAAATCATTGTCTTCCGGAAGAACTGTCTTCAAATCAGTAGCAAGACCGTTCAGTGCCGCCGGTATACCAAAGGCTAACTCTACCAGATAGATATCACAGTCCGGTGTTCCCGCTAAAATAGAGTTATTAATTGATTCCTGTACCCCTGCATAAGTGAGGTTCTTCCAATAGAATTCCACATTATATCTCTGTTCAATGGCAGCAACATTATCGAATTTCAGATGTGCTACATCCAGACCAGAATAAGAGGGATCATCTTCTACTGACTCGTTGGAACTGTCATAGTATTGTGTCCACCAGGTACCTATATTGATGATTCTTTTCTCATCGGAACTACCAGTTGGAGCAGTGGTTGCTTGTGGTGTATCATCTTCTGGATCTGTAGTATTGCCATTTACATTGCTATTGGCATTGCCATTGCTGCTGCATGCTGCCAAAGAAAAGACCATCATTGAAGCCAAGATAAGAGCTAAAAGTTTCTTTATTTTTTTCATTTAATATTATCCTCCTTAAAATGCTTATGATAACCTGTGGGCTTACTATTCTTTAGCAGCCTGACCTACGTTGACACTGTAAACTTCCCATGCAGTATCAGATTCGCACTGCAACCTTGCACCCCATTTTGATTTGTCATCACCACAGAATGCTGCAATCTGTTCGTAGGTAATCTGACAAATACCATCAAGGCATGCAGCCTGACCATTGGTACCGTCACCAATTCTCACCCAACCAGATACTGCATCTGGTACTACCAACCACATTTTACCGGATTCACTTGTGTATTTAATTGATATTACAGAACCAGGTACTAATGCATCTACTATTTCCACGGGCATTTCAAAACCATTCTGTGCCCAACCATCTCCTGTACAGGCAAAACCGGCAAAATCAACATTATTATTTACCATACTCATGGTAGCCGCTGTGCCAACTCTAACACCATAAACCTCCCAGGCAGTATCAGATTCACACTGTAATCTTGCACCCCAGGTAGATTTATCCTCACCACAGAATTGTGCGATCTGCTCATAGGTGATATAGCTCTTACCATTGTAACTTACAGCAGAGCCGTTCGTTCCATCGCCAACTCTCATCCAGCCTGCAGCTGCATCTGGTATTACCAACCACATCTTTCCTGATTCACTTGTGTAATTTACCTCTATTACAGAACCTGGAACTAATGCATTAATGATTTCTTGTGGTATATCAAAACCATTCTGTGCCCAACCATCTCCCTTGCAGGCAAATCCTGTGAATTCCACTGGATTGGATATTGTATATACAGGTGCTTTCATACCAACTTTTACACTGTAAACTTCCCACGCACCGGAAGCTTCACATTGCAGCATTGCTCCCCAAGTGGACTTATCTTCTCCACAGAACTGTGCAATTTGCTCATATGTAATCTGTGCAATGTTCTTTGAATTATTGATATATGCTTTGCTGTTGGTGCCATCTCCAACTCTCATCCAACCAGCCGTTGCCCATGGTATTACCAGCCACATATCACCACTGTCACTGGAGTACTCAATCTCTATTACAGAGCCAGGTACCAAGGCGTCTATAACTTCCTGCGGCATTTCAAAACCATTTTGTGCCCAGCCATCACCGGTACATGCAAATCCTTCAAAATTCACAGCATTTGTAACTACTGCAAGGTTAGAAAGATCTTTGCCACTGCTTTCAAAGCCTGCCGGAGCCACAAATTGTGCAGAACTGTCTGCTGCAATAAGATTTCCAGAAGCATCTAAGAATCTGATGTTATCGATGTACATGGTAGCATTTCCATTACCTTCACTTATACCATTGTCTGTTTTTAAAGTTAACATAAAGATATTGTTAGCGTCTGCAACAAATTCCTTACCAGCATCAAGCTTGGCAATAGCAGTGTTTGGATTCTTGGAGTCCAAGTAAACAGACCAGTCATATTTGGTTTCTTCGAGTTTATCTCCGGTCCAGGTAATAAGATTACCGGAAGAAGCACTGAAGTTACCGTTTTCATAAGATGTTCCAATGGTTGCTTCAATGGTTGCAACCTTAGCAATATCTGCACCTAAAAGACTAGCTGCATCAAATGCAACATAAGGAACTTTACCATCTACATTTTTTACCTGTAATGCTTTACTGCCTTGATAGTCTACAATTGATAGCTCCGAGTTGTCTGCATCTGCTGATTGGGTATACAAGGCAACAAACCCCGTATTCCCATCTTCAAAATTAATACTTACTTCTTTGACTACTACCTCCGGTGCCGTTGTTGGTTCCGGTGTCACTGCTTCTGTAACTACATTCGTAACCTCATTATCCGTTGGTTTTGCATCATTTTTGCATCCAGCCATAGATATAACCATGGTTCCCACTAGAATGCAGACTAGACATTTTTTGTTCTTCAACTTTTTCCATCCTCCTTTTAATTATTTAATTTGATTCGTAGCAAGGGTAAGAAAAGTCAACCCACAATACCACTTCTCTCCACACCCTCTATAAAGTACCTCTGAAGCAGCAAGTAGAGAATCAGTATAGGTAAGACTACCAATAATATGCCGGCACTTAGATACAATTCCTGGATGGAAGTATCCAAAACTTTGTAATTGTTTGCAATGGTTGCCTGCAATATCGATATCTTTTTACTGATTACCACGTCCTCGCTAATCAGAAATAACTTCGCAAAAAAAGTATCATTGAACTGCCATACCATAGAAAATACTGCTACGGTAATAACAGCCGGAGTAGCGTTTACCAGCATAATCCTAAAATAGGTATACCAAACACCTGCTCCATCTACGAAGGCTGCCTCCTCGATTTCCTTGGGCAGTCCTCGGAAAAATTGGTTAAAAATATAAATATAAAGTCCTGATCTAAGCCCACATCCAAGCACCGTCATAAGATACATAGGTACTGGTGTCCCCAGCAGATTAATGGAAGACCCGGTTATCGCTGTAAATATCCCCAGTGGATCAAACTGTCTGAAGGTTGTATATAAAGGAAACATAATGGTATGTGCCGGAATGACAATCATAATGACCACGCAGCCAAACAATAACTTCTTAAAGGGAAAATCAAATCTTGCAAAACCATACCCTACCATGGAACAGATAAAAATTTGCAATGCCATTAAGGATATTGTATACAGCAGGTTCTTTGCTATGGTCGGAAAGTAATTCATAGCCTCAATCACAATTTGAAATCTTTCAAGAGTCGGGAACTGTGGCAGAACATACACCATAGGATTGTAAGCATCCCTATCGGAAGAAATCGAACTTACAATCATACCAATGATGGGAGAAAGAATGACATAGCTTACTCCGACTAATATGACCACTTTTAGTAAGGCAATTATAAACTTATTTAATTTGCTAAAAAGTATTTTGCTCTGATACCTATCCTGGCCTATGGCTTTCATTTTTGTGAGACTATCTTTTACAGTTACATGTTTTATCATATTTTGACCTCCAAGTTCTAAGAATGAATGCGTGCATTCATTCTTAGAACGCATACATCAGTGTGAAAGCATTTTTCTTTCACACTTCTCCAATTATGGCGTTATGCGCCATCTTAAAATGTGAGGAAAAAGACTGCAAAGTGAGTTCTTAATTGTAGTAGAAGGTTCGTTTCTGTATCAGTCCACATATCAATACAAGAATGAAACAGGTTACAATCGTCGATACCAAACTGAACACACTGCTTAGACCATAGTTAAAATCAGTAAATGCCGTTTTATATGCCAGATCTACTACTTCGCTTTCTGTAAAACTATCTACAATCGTATACACCACATTTGTTATAATATGAGGCATTACCATTGGAAAGGTTACCTTCCAAAAGGTTTCATAACCGGTAGCGCCTTCCATCTTTGATACCTCGTACATGGATCCGGGTATGGACTGCAGTGCCGCTATAAATATAATGATTTGGACACCTGAGGCAGCAATAATGTCATTGATTCGCGCAACTGCTAAAATTGTATAATCCAGGAGGGACATTGGAAGACCCAGGTTAATAAACATATCAATTAGAGAGTCTATGTTCATACCAATGGAGCTTCCTACCGGGTTTGTTAACATTTCGGCTGCTTGAGAGGATATTCCTCCCTGCATCATCTGTGCAGAAAGATCCATAGCCGCCGTAATTGCCCCTGAATTCATAATAATAGGTACAAAGAAGATTGCTCTTACAAGGGTTCTGCCCTTGAATTTTTTGTTTAGAAGGATTGCCATAAACAAACTGAAAAATATGATTAAGGGTACATCGACCATATCTATTATGGAGGTTGTTAATATCTGTTTGAAAGATCCATGTACTTGAAAGGCGTATCGAAAGTTCTCAAAGCCAACGTTGGTTAGTTTATAACCCCCATTCACTGCATCCATACTCAATTCCGAAAGTGCAAAGTGTCCCGCCATTACTATGGATTTTACATAAAACACCAGAAATCCTATGAACCAGGGCAGAATGAACAGATAGCCTGTCATTTTACGCTTTTGGAGAAGTGTCATTTTCTTCTTACTTTTCATTCCATCCCCTCCAATCGATAGCTTGTGCCTGGTATTTCATACCCATCCGTCATTTGTGCCTCATCACCATAGTTAATATAGATAACCACACCATTGTCGTATGTAACCTTTCTTACCCCGTTCTCCAAAATTTCATGATTGATTATCCTGGCACCTGTTACCTGTTTTAATGCTTCATTTACCTGCTGATAAATATCAATTGCTTCCTGTTTCCAAACATCATATGTTGTTGCATAATAACGGTTTAATCCAGTGTTTTTCATTTGACTGGATTCCTTCCAGGTAAACACATAATGAGGAGATGCACCGCTCTCAATCATTTGCAGCACTGTTTCTGTCATATCCTTTTTATCATCATAATTTAATAAATCTGTAGAGTAGGGTATGGAGCCGTGAATTATCATCTCATAAAGAGGAATTCGTTCATCCACAATAGGGAATTTATTATCCTGGGTAGGGACATTGATAATATCTGTGCTGTAACCAAAACTATAAGCATTTGCTCCATTTGTCATTAGCTTCTTGCCTGTACCTTCCAGTACCTCCAGCTGTCCCAGTACTACATTAAGTGCTTCCTCTCTATCAATGATATTGGTACGTTTCTTATCAGAATAAACCAGGTTTCCTAAATCTCTTAATGAAATACCATTAATATCATACTTTTGTATTTTCTTTGTAAATTTGCTTACATACCTTGGCAAAAACTTAGGGGAAAGCAAATCATACATTGTCTCCATATAACCAAGAGTTGAAGTACTTCTTAAAGTAGCCGGATTTACCTGTCCCATTGTCACAACATAACCTGCCCCATAATACTTGGAGGATTCGGCATTGTAATTATAATCACTTGCTGTAAAGGTAATCTGCTGAAATGCTACATCTGCATATAGCCTTCCACCATTTTCTGCAAGCACATCATCTAATTCTTCCAAACCGGATTTTCCACCCAGTTTTTTAGTAACCTTGATTTTATCTGCCGTATTATGGTAGTAGCCACCATTAAACCAGCCCTGTAAATTCATTACTTGATTGGTAATTCCCTGGGTGGTCAAATCCTCTGACATTTGTGCTGCTTCGTCAAAGGAAGTCATAGAAAATGTATGTAAGTATTGCATACCAAGAATATGTGAGGTCTCTTTCACTCCACTGATTACGTCATAGTAGAAAGGAATATCCTCTGTTTGTGCTGCTTGGGTAAGAATCCCCTCTGATATCAGCCTCTCTCTGTAATAATTAGCAAGTCCTGCATACTCCTTATATTCTTCTGTTAAGAAGGTATACTTTACCTCAAGATTAACATCATACATATTTGGTTCCAGAACATATATGTCAGCAGTACTATCACCAAACATCCTAAGGTTATCTGCTGTACGAAGCACAAAGGTTGGGTAAGCATAGTTATAATCGTTATACACACCGGAAATCCCCGCAGTAATTAAAGAGATACTGGCACCACCTTCAATGGTAGCAAGGATCGAGGAATTTTCTCTGCAAATACCATACAGCGGAAGCTTGGCACTGATTGTATTCTCCGTCGTGGTAAAGTTTGCTGACAACGGATCAATGTCATAGATATATTGTGCATAAGAAGCCGCTTTCACTTTACCATTATTAAAATTAATTAAAGATCCCGAGCCATTTGGTACAACCATATATCCATTTTCCGTCGTATCAGCTGCTCCCATATAGCGCAGTAATTGAATACGATAGATAAATCCGCCGCCGTATTCTTCAATCCCGGATACCGGAATTGAAACATTTAATCCATCCTTATCCAATCTATATTCCAGAGGAATTTGAAAGGAAATGGGAACTGCCACTTCCACACCTGCAAGATCCATTTGCTCCTGGTACTCTTCGTCCGTCCATCCAATATTCACCAACCATTCCAGGATCTTTTTAATGGTCTTTGGGTTTTTCTGTACAATACCATTAAGCTCTAACATTTCCTTCACTTTGGTACTGGTTATATAATATCTTTTAAAAGAAATTCCGTCCTTTTCGGATAACTTTTTGCAAATTTCTTCCAATTTTTCTTCTGTAAGATAAATAGGGATGTTTCCAGTTTTACTGGTCTCAAAATCTCCAAGTCTGTAAATATATCTGATACCACCCTCTATACTCTCCGCTGTTACCTGACCTTTTTGAACTGCCATACTATAAGAATCATAGGTTCCTGATTTTACTTCTTTGTTGTAATAATTTACGATAAATTGAGATTTTAGATAATTCATATTCGTAGCATTTGCCATGCTATCCTCATCCGCATTGACCGGATTGGTATACGTTATCTCGCCATTTCTCTTATCATAAACTGCAACTGTAGCGGTAGTTGTATCGGTATAAAGCTTTAGGTATTCATTTTCACATACCAGCTCCATGCCATTCACATTTGACTTTGTTTCCTTTGCCGGACGGTACTCACTGCCTTCTTCGTAGTCATAACTTGTTAAATATTCCTCGTACTTGTTATAGGACAGATAATGTATGTAGTAATAAGCCAGATAAATTGCACCTATTACAATACCTATACATAAGATTCCAAGCACAAGCTTTTTTGCCAGACTAAGAGGCAACCGGTTCTTCTTTTTCTTCAAAGACTTCATGCTTTCGCCTCCTAAGTTCTAAAAATAATCTCTGTATAGATACTTTTAAAGAATGTCACAACCAGACCAAGTAGATTTGATAAAAGCAATAACAGGAAAATAATAATCAGCATAGCTATAAAGGTGAGCAGCAACGTACCTAAAGTTTTACCCAAGGTATAATTATGTACCTGCATAATGCCTATTAAAATCATAATAACTCCATATAGAATACCGATACCCAGGAGCAATACATAAAAAGATTGTTCGCCATCTGCTATAAAATTACTGAGCAAGGTACCAGCTGCAAAAACTATCGTGATTGGTATCGTGCCATAGCCAACTGCGATTGCAATGTCTTTCATTCTGCCTTCGCCGCTCATTAAACAAGTCACCGACCAGTTGCTTACACAGATTAAAAGATAGAAAGCTAACACACCTATTAGCTCGTAATAACTGTCTACGGCTCTCGGATCGGTATCATTTACAATAAAACTAGCGAGCAGACGATTTGCAGTAAAGCATAAGGAAAAAATAACAACCATGAATACCGCAAGGGGAACACTGCCCTTCTCTCCATGCCGTATCCAATAATAACCATCCATGGGGTGGGAAATGGTATAAAACATATAGTTCCATTTTTCTTTCGAAAAATATCTTTTTAGAAAATTTTTAACCATTCCTGCCTCCCCTTTTCTTTTTATTTCTTATAACCCTTGCTGCTTGCAGGATTACGATCAGAATAGCAATTCCTGTTAAAGAATAACTTGCATTTTCCGTCATAACACTATTTCTATAACGCTTATAGGCAACGGAATAGTAATCACGATTCATTCCCAGTTCCAGGTACTTCATCGCCTGCTTATAGTCCCCTGCTGTCAAATACGCTTTCCCAATCCCTGTATTTGCAAGTTCGTTATTCTCATCCAGCTCCAGGACTCTACTCCACAAAGGCACTGCTTCTGCTTCATCACCATCATATCTTAGTGCCACGGCTTCGTTAATCAATTCCCCATATTCTGTTACCTCAAAGCATATGAGTTCTTCTCGACTTGCATCTAAAACTGCTAACCTTCCACCGATATCTTCAATTGCCACCGGTATAGAAAAGGTTCCCTCCTGGGTTCCCAGTCCTCCAAATATATAGAGGAGATTACCTTCATGGTCATAGGTGAAAATTCGCCCTCTCTTACGATCCAAACAGGAATAGATTCCATCCGCACGGTAAACCACATCGGTAAATTGGGAAGGTCCTGAATACTCTGTAGACCCATGCGTCCAAATATCTCCTCCTAAATTCTTGTTAGACCCTTTTTTAATAACGTCTTCTCCCTTGGGATTTAGCCTTCTAACACCTTGAACCCCTGTAGAATCAATGTTGGAAGCATACACAAAACCCTTTGGATCGATATCAATGCCAGTAAATTCAGTTGGTATAAATAGTTGCTGCTTAGAGCGTTCTTCTTTGTTCGCTAACCTTTTCCAAAATTTATCCCAAAGACTGATTTCAACTTTAATGGTTCCAAAAAAGCTGGAAAAATTACCTCCCGTTTCGAATACCATAATGCCTTCAAACATGTTTTGTGCTATGACATACATTCTGTCTGCATAATCAACTGAAACCTTTAACGGTACAAATACATAGCCTTCCTCCAAACTATCGGAAGTTGGATTTTCTACGATTTTAACCAAAGTTCCATCCTGTTCCAGCACTACAATTCGATGGTTTTGAGAATCAGCAATATAGATTTGATTTTTTTCTGATACACAAACCCCGTAGGGTTGGTTAAACGTATCTGTTTTTCCGGCATTATCAAAGTTCGTAATGATGTTTTCAACTTTCTTAAGGTTTTTATCCAACACCACAATTCGGTTATTTCCCGTGTCTGCTATATAGATTTCACCCTCTGTTGTTTGGCAAAGATCCTGTGGTGTGGTAAAACTCCCAATATTTTCTCCTTTATAGCTTAGGTGTTCACCACGTATCGTAGCAGAAGGAATATAAGCCGCAGGCGTAAAATGAACATATTCCCGATAATCATAATTGTAAGTATCATAAGGAAGCTTTGCTGCCTTTACTTCTTCTCCAGTGAAAAGCATCAGTAGGATTGCAGTCAGGCAAAATGATATGGCTTTCTTTAATTTCATCACTCTTCCTCCTATTAATCTTTCATACCGGATGTGGTCATAGTTTCCAAAATATTCTTCTGGCAGACTAAGAAGAAAGTAATTGGAACTGCAGCAATAATAAAGGTTACCGCCGCTGCTGCTCCCGCTCTGGCCATACCCCCGGCAGCGATTTGCTGCAAGGCATATTGGAGGGGCTTTAAACTCTCATCCCGCAAGAAGGTGCTTCCTGTATTTCCCCACATCTGCTGAAACTGGAAGATTGCCAAGGTAAGCCAGGCCGGCTTTACGTTTGGCATCACAATATGCCAAAAGGTACGCCATTCACTTGCTCCGTCGAGCCTTGATGACTCCATCAAAGAGTCAGGAAGCTGTTCCATAAACTGCTTCATCAGATATAAGCCCATACCCATAGAACATGCAGGTAATATCAACGCCCAGTAGCTGTTATTAATATGAAGCCAGGATATAATCATATATTGGGGTGTCTGTGTTACTGTCCAGGAAAACATAATGGAAAGTACAACAAGTTGAAACAATAGCTTTTTCCCAGGAAAATCATGCTTAGCCAAGGGATAAGCTGCCAGGGATGCAATGATAACATGCCCCAGCATACCGCCGCCTGTAATGATAACGGTATTTAATATGTATCTGGAAAATGGAACCCAGGAATCATTCATTAATGCGAACAGATCTGAAAAGTTTTCAAACGTTGGATTTCTTACAAAAATCTTAGGCGGGAACTGATACAACTCATCCAGGGGTTTTAAAAAGTTGTTAACCACCATAATAAGAGGCAGCAGCATTGCCACACCACAGATAGCCATGATAAAGAACAATAAGGAGTTTCCTGCAAAAGAGCGATTTAATTTCTTT
Organism: Mobilitalea sp.; assembly: GCA_047606065.1. GTDB lineage: Bacteria > Bacillota > Clostridia > Lachnospirales > Lachnospiraceae > Mobilitalea. Next base: position 37,624 of record JASGEU010000103.1, on the reverse strand, counting down.
TCCTTAGGCTTAAAAAAGAGTCGTTTCCGCTTTTTCATTATTCTCCGACCCTCCTTAATACCTTTTGTACTAACAGATTAGTGCCTATCATTAACAGGAACAAAATCGTTGCAATCGCTGATGCATAACCCATTTCAAATCGCACGGTACCATAATCCAATAAGTGTGTAACTACTGTGGTTCCCGAGTAGTTTACCGAAGGATTACCTGCCAGCTGAATGGAAACGTCTGCTATTGCAAAGGATTGCGTAATCTGCATAACCGCACCGAACATCAGCTGTGGTTTCATTGCAGGCAAGGTTACATACCACAATTCCTGCCAGCGATTCTTTACACCATCCAGCGCTGCCGCTTCGTACAAAGATTTATCCACGGTCTGAAGTCCTGCAATAAACGCCAGAAATCCCGTTCCAAGACTTAACCATAGCTGCACCACAATCAAAAACGGCAGTACCCATTTCTCGGTTTTCATCCAGATGATTGCTTCATCCATAATACCAAGTTTCATTAAAAAGCCATTTAAGTATCCGTATCGGTCCCCGGATAAAATCAGGTTCCATACTACATAGGCATTACCACAAATACTTGGTGCATAAAATACCAAAGTCAGAAAGGCACGCACCCAACCTTTGAATTCATTTATAATCCACGCAAATAACAAGCACAAAAAGTAACTGACCGGCCCTGTAATAACTGCTAATATGAGTGTATTTTTTAGAGATTTCAAGAAAATATCATCCCCAAAAAATAGTTTTATGTAGTTTTTCCAGCCGATAAACTCCGGTATTTCTAACATATTGTAATAAGTAAAACTTAATGCCATACTCATTACTACCGGCAGTACAGTGAAAAAGAAAAACATGATAAAGTAAGGTGCAAGCATTAAATAAGAAGCCTTGTTTTTTTTAATCTGATATCCTAAATTTTGATGTTTCTTATGCTCAGCCATTTCTTCGCCTCCCTTACTTTCTTTCGCCATCCAGTTCAAGTTCTTTTCGCTTGTAGTCAATTTCCGCATTAATATAGATTACTTTATCCATAAGCTCTTCCCTCGGTAATGCTGTATCTGGTTTGGTTACTACCGTAAAGAAGGCATTATATACATTACGCCAAGAATAATAACCACCCGGTACCTGTGGAATTCCCTCAGCCCAGGTCATTGATTCCTTTAACGCTTTAAAATCATCTACCGGCCAGGACATATTTAAAAATGCTTCATAGTTTGCTGTAGGAACTCTTGCTGAAGATCCCATCAGACCTTCCATTTCACGACCATACTGGGTCTGTGTTTCCTCACTGGTCCACCACTTTAAGAACTCCCAGCTTGCCTCTGGAATATCTGTGTCTGCCATAATCATGCATGCCAACCCGGTACTTGCTACGGAATGATCTACTGTTCCATCCGTCTGCACAGTTCCCGGTATCTGTGTAAAACTCCAGAGTCCTGCAATATCAGGAGCAGATACGGCAAAGTTGTTGTAAGTCGTATAGTCTGAAATCATAAGCGGACATTCTCCGGTTCGAAAACGTTCCTCAACGCTGGTTTCCTTATCTAGTTTATAATCGGTAAAGTATTCACAGAATTCCTTAAACGTATTAACTGCAATATCCGAATCTAAAGCGGATGCCGCACCGCCCTCCGTATAATAGGAACCGCCATTTTGATACAACATAGAAGCAAAGGTCTGTTCCGTAGCCCACATACCAAATTCCATCTGATTCTTGGCAAGTACCGTCATAGCAACCTTTACCTCATCCCAGGTGGTCGGAACTTCCAGTCCAATTTCTGCCAGAATATCTTTTCGATAAAACATAACCGGATAGGTTATTGTCTCCGGCAATGCATAAACTGCATTATCGTAAGTAAACTGCGTCGTTGCTGCCTCTGGAAATCTTGAAAGCACATCGTCCGCATCCTCAAATTGGCTTAAATCCAGCACCGCATTTCTTATTCCATAGTTTACCGGTGTGTCATTACCGGTATTCAGTACCGCTCCGGCAGCTCCACCTGTATTCGCTACCTGAATTGCCACATCGGGTCCTTCTCCCACCAGTGCCGCCTTTAACAGTGTCGACATATCTACCAGCTGAACATTTACACCGATGCCTTTCGCGGTAAAGCTTTCATCAATCAAGGATTTTATAACATTTGCCTGGTCACGGCCGGACCCAACCCATAAGGTAATTGTTTGCTGTTCCTCATTTGAGGCTTCCGTCACACTACCAATCCGGTTATAGTCAATCACAAAGGAATAGAACAATCGTTTTATTTCAAATATCAACTTGGCAAAAAAGGAATCATGCTCATATGTAATTGTTTCATCCGGAGAATAGATGTTAATGCGATCTATCTGCAAGGGTTGGCTGATTACTTGTGTTATCCAGTTTCCCAGGGCTCTGATATTTATCTTGTAGGTCGTAATAACTCGAACGAAATATTCATCGTCTTCAATTAGATCATTCAGCTGATCTCTCATGGTTAAAAGTACAGCTTTTTTATCTGTATTTTTACCTGCGATATCTTCCAGCATTGCAAGTGCAGCATTTAACGTATCTCTGGCTGCTACTAACTTCCCGTTAAGTTCCGGCAATACGGAAGAAAGCTGATAGTCACGATAGGTATCCGGTTTCACACCGATTACCTTAATTACCTGTCTGTAGATACTATTTAGCTGCTGTACGGAATCTTCAACAAGCCCTACGACTTCTGAAAATTCTCCCAGTACTGCCTCCATACGCAGCGTATGATGACCTTTTTCCAAATAAAAACGATAGGCATCTCCAGCTTTATCCGATAACTCATCCTCTCTCCAGTTCTGACTATATTCAAAGGCATAATCAGACATTTCTTCAAAGGGTACAGAACCATCAATGGTAATACGTCTGGATACGTGAATTCCTCGTGAAAAATTCTGCTTATCATACAAGGAAATGTTGTAATATCCGCTTTCCGGCACCTCAAACTCCCATTCAATCCACTGCCCAACCAGTCTCCAGGACTTCCCGCCAATCGAATTGTTTAACAGCTCTTTGGCACTGGAGGGAGAAACAGCGGGTGAGGATGCATCCTGCTGTGGATAAAGCATCTGTGAAGAGGTCTTTGTGGCGTATTCACCTTCTAAGGTAAGGACGGTATCACTGGAATCTTTTGCTCCCTTGGCATCCCATTCTGCTTTTACTTCTTCATAGGATTTTGCCGTACCTTCATTATTTAATACTAACTTGTTAATCAGCATCGGTTCTTTTAATGAAATCATGGAAATCGTATGGTTCCCGGCTTCCATATAAATGGAAAGAGCATCTGTTATATATCCCTTACTGTCATACAGGTATCTGCTCTGCCACTCTGGAGTCTCGATGCTTTTGGGTTTTATATCATTACCCTGATTATCTTTTTCCCAGTTCTTCACCGTAATACCAGCTTCATTTACATAGGAATCTTCTACATAAGTGGTCCAGACCCTGGGAAATGTCAACCGTGCCAGCTCTTCATACGGAAGTTTACCATCTATGAAAATACTTCTTTCTATATCTGAATTCTTACCTTCTACCGGATAATAAACTACGCAAAAGTTATAAAGTCCGCTTTCTGGTATAGTTACCTCAAATTCAACCAGAGAGTCTTCTCCGGTTAAAACACTTCCGCCCTCCATGCCTTCAAAATCCGTATATATTTCCGGAATTGCCGGGGTATCGCTCTCTTCATACCTTACATATCCTTCTGCCGGTACTTCGATTACTGTATTAGGATGATTGGCATTTTCATGCTCTTCCTTGTATTCCTTATAGGAGGGAATAGAAGTATCGATATTGTAAGTACTGATTATTTCATCAAATTCGTCCATCAGCGTATCTGTTTTGGCATAAGCTTTCGTTGTCCCCAGTTGGAATAGAGGAACAACTATGATAACAACCATTAACAGTGCTTGAATTCTTTTACAAATACCCCTATATTTCATATTTACCTCCATAATTGCACTATGCGCCATCTCAAAATATGATGAAAGAGACTGCAAAGCAGGTTCTTTCCGAGTGAATTGCTTTCCTTTCACACTGTGAAAGTGCTTTTCTTCCGCTTTCTTAATGTAAATCAGTACGAACTTCATAACTTGATAAGTCCGGCAAATCCTCTAGTGTAATAACATCTTTATCCCCATATACTTTCTTCATCATGGATTCTTCTGTATATTGCTCACTCAAGGTATATATTGCACTGTTTTTTGCAACAAATTCACCCTGCCAGGTACACCACATTCCCCACATGGCCCCATCCCGTCTTGCAAGATCAGGATCAAACAAGCATCCATTTTCCGTTAAGTACACTAACTTTCTCTCTGTACTGTAATTCATAGCTGCATTCAGATAGGAAGAGGTTTGAGATGTATAAACTTTCTCTCCCGGATAAATATCCTCTCCAATAATATCTACATAATCATCTCCTGGGTACCACTCTGCATCCTGTCCGTTCCAAACCCATATGAGGTTATCCAAATCATATTCCTTGGTTAGTCTGTCATAAAGCAATAGATAAAGTTTCTTATAAGCCTCTGGTCCGGCAGCTCCCCACCAGAACCATCCTCCGCTTGCTTCATGAAGAGGCCGCCAAAGAACCGGTACTCCTGCTTCCTTTAAGATAAGAAGCTGCTTGGCAATGGCATCTATATCCTTCATCAGCAGGTCATACCCCTCGGTATCCTCACCATTCATAATCTTTGCTAAATCTATATTAGTGTGTTCTTTATAAAATCCACTGTACCATTGACCAGTCAGATATTTTGTCGGTGCATTCCAATGCCAGCAAAAGGTTACGATGCCACCTTTGTTCCAGAAATCAATTGCATATTCTGTTGAATGACCCACGCTCCCATTTTCCACTCTGGAAGGTGTATATTCTATAAAGTCAAGGCCCAGTACCGCAGGTGTCTTTCCTGTAGTCTTTTTTATTACTTGAAATTCTTTTCCGTACTGTCCTGTATCGCAAAACTGCCCTGATAGAAATTTTTTACCATAAATATCGCACAAATAACTGTAAAGCCTTCTTGTTTCCTCCGAGGCATTCGGATTACTAAGATCGGCATTAATTTCATAAATTGAAGTATCAATTGGTTCTGATGTAAGTATTTCCAGATAATCCAAAATAATCCACCCCCATTGTTTTGAGATACGTACCTCATGTTCACCAGATGCCATATAGACTCTGTTTAAATAAGTATTTGTAAAGTTTTTATCCTCCACAAAAACCGTTCCAAGCTGTTCCCCATCTAAGTCAACATAATTATATTTTCCTCCGCCTTTACTTGCGCTTCTGAAGTTTAAGTCGTAAAAACCATCTTCCGCTATCGTAACTTTAAAGGTACAGCTATCTGTATCCTCCTCAAATCCATCTATGTATCCGGTTCCTGAATAACCCTTCTGAGTAGGATTAGAAACAATTTTAACATTCCCCGATCCTACAGCATTCTCTGCTTCGTATATACCAACCGACTCCTGAATAAAATCACTTGCTGCGCTCTTATCCCCCTGATCTTCTTCCTTTATACTGTTATCGCCTTTTCCTGTACACCCGGTAATCATAACGCTCATAAACACTGCCATCCCTAAGCTTAGCGCTTTCCTTCCTTTCTTCATAACACTCCTTCGCCTTTCAAAACGACTTATTTAAGAAATCAGCAACCCCAATATAGCAAAGGCGTTACCTGCCCCGCCTTCCTTCTTTTTGATTTCTATGGTACGTACTTTCTTTTCATTCGATACAAATACTTCCGTACATTCTCCGTAATCGCCCCATCCATTGGTGAAATCCGCATCTAAAGTCATTGCATACTCACCATCCACATAGACCTCATACTGTCCTCCCGTACCATTCGTAAACTTTTGGAACATAATACCGATATTAGCTGCTTCAGCAGAAAACACGATACTATCTTCTCCGCTCTCTGTACTCCAGTCATTTGGATAGGTGTAGTTTATGTTTTTCTTCTCAAAGCTCCCCGATTTTACCGGTTCTATCTTCGTGGAATCTAAAATAGAAGCATCCAGATATACTTCTTTGGTTATTGGAGACAGCTCAAAAGGAGCAACCTCCTTTGAAATAGCATCTAATCTATGATAGATATTAGTTAAATATACGGAAAACAGCTCCCCAATGATTGCATGCCCCCTGTCATTTGGATGAATATCATCCGGTGAAATATCACTCCATGCAAGATTATTTATCTCAACTTCCTCGAGTACTGCATTTCGATAGCTTATCATTGGCAGCCCATATTGAAATCCAATATTGGCATCGATATCCTGTGCGCTTGTGCCATCTTCCATAGTCATAAATAATAGAACCACAGCCGGATTGTTTTCTTCCTTTAATATACGACGTACCAAATTATCATAACTTTTTTTATAAAAGACATTATTACCGTCATTTACTGAAAATTCCACCACCACAAAGTCTGGTTCATGGACCAGTAAATCATCATAAACCCTATGCACACCCAAGTAAGAACTTGTGCCTCCTACTCCTGCATTAATAAACTCTACTTCTGCATCAGGAAAGGTATTCTCCCACCATTTCTTTAACAGAGAGGCATAGCAATTGTTATTTTGAGAGGCTGAATATCCCTGCGTAATGGAACCTCCAATGACTCCAATGGTCACCTTTTCACCGGCACGTGCTTTACGCATGGCTGCAGCTATTCTGGTTAAATCCCCTTCTCTATAAGCGGTTGCCCGCTCATACATTTCCTTTGTCAAATAGGTACAGGAGGATAGTAGTTCGTCTAAACCCGCTATATTGGAAGCATTTTCTGTACTGGCATCTTCCGTATTAACTTTTTCCGCATTTGCATCTTCCATGTTAGACATATCCGTATTAGTCGCCTCCTTATCGGTCGAATCTATAGTATCTACAGGCATATTTTCCTCTGATATATCCTCTTTATTACAGGCTGTAAGCAATAATGGAATCCCTAGAAGGAAGATTAAAATCGCAGTTTTTAATCTTCCCATATTTTTTCCCCTAATGAATTGATAAAATCAGCTAATTCCTCTGACATTTTATTTGCTTCCTGTATTCTGATATGTCCATGAGTTCCCACACTATTTTGACTGTATATAAAGTGCAGTACCTTATCATCTGCAATTTCCTGTGTCACCTCTTCTATGGATTTATCCCAGGATAGATCATGCCTTAATATTGTTGTTGTAAGTATAATCACAGCCTTTGGATATATAGTTCTAAGCTTATGTATAAAAGTTTTATAGTGATTTCTCCAATTCTTCGACTCAATCGAATTATAGTCCCTGGCCATGTAATCCTGTGGGTGACTATCGTTCTGTCCTATTGCAACAATGATAACGTGGGGAATATATTGACTAAAATCCCACTCCTTGATTTCTCCGGCTGCCTGGTTATATTGCAGCTTATCATAGACAGTTTCCATTCCAAGGTAGCCCGGTGCTGCAAACCATCCCGTATGGTCCAGTAAAGCGATACCCCCTTGAGCCACATTATGTATCTGTGTCTTTAATTTTCTTGCTGTCATCCAGGCATAAGAGTACCAACTATTTGAGTATTCTCCCTGATGTTCCGGGTCTGCCTTTCCAACGTAGTCGACTGCTTCCGATACCTCTCCTGCTGATACAGAATCCCCGTATACTTCTATTCTTCTATGAGGCTTCTCCTCTGCTTTCAGGAGCTTAGCCTCCTTCTCTAAGATAAAACCATAAAGTTTAACTGTATGACAATTATCCATTCTTTTAAATAAGATCAGGGTATGCTCCTTATCCTCTAACCCGTCCGCTAAAGTTAAGCAAACCTGTCCTTCGTCAGGAAGACCCACTTTATCCTGTTTTCCATCGATAATAAAACCCAGGAAATTATTCCACCAGATTCGCTTGTTTTCAAGAATCACCTTGCAGACTGTACCCGTAAACCGGAAGGTAACATAGGAACTGGGATATATCAGGATTGGTTCCTCCGGCACATCAAAGTCAATTCTACCGCTGTACTGTAGATTTTCATGGTTTGGTAAAACAAGCCTCTGCCCTTTTTCTACATATGAATTTAGATCCCTCATTTTATTCTCCCAGCATATGTGACATACTTATTTCCAGCTTCATCTTCAAATGCAATTTCTCTTTGCTGTTAATTTCATCCAGCTGCTACTCATTGTTTTGTAAAAATTCAAGATTTTTTCTAATTAAATTACATCGCTGTTCCACACATAGTACAGAACGAAGCGGATCTGATGGAGTTTCCCATACATAATCCATTAACTTATCTATTGTTGTTGTAGCCACATGCAATCTTGTATCACTGGAGGCATAGTATAGGAAGACCTCTCCGTTATCTCTTGCAATTGCACCATTTGTAAACACTACATTTGATACATCTCCGATACGTTCATCACCCAATGGCCCCAATAATAAGCCGGAGGGTTCCGCAATAACAAGCTTTGGATCCTCAAGTGAAGTGGCGAAGGCATAGAGGACATATCGAAGTCCTGCTGCTGTATTTCGAACCCCATGTGCTATATGTATCCATCCCTTTTCTGTTTTAATCGGAACAGCACCTGCACCATTTTTTGCTTCTGTCAATGTATGATATTTTCTTTTGCTGGTCAGAATTTCTTCCTTAATTACAGCATGCTCGATATTATCACATAAGCCAAAACCAATACCGCCGCCTGACCCTGTATTAATAAAGTCATCCATCGGTCTTGTGTAAAAAGCATATTTTCCATTCACAAACTCCGGATGCAAGACTACATTTCGTTGTTGCGGTGAGTTTAAAGTGATTAGATTGTCCAGTCGATCCCAGGTTTTTAAATCCTTCGTACGAACAATACCTGCCGCTGCCACAGCCGCTGCCAAGTCACCCGTTGTCTGATCTTTGCTCTCTGAGCAGAATACACCATAAATATATCCATCCTCATGCTTTGTAAGGCGCATGTCATATACGTTGGTTTCCTCCGGGCAAGTATCCTCTAATAAAATCGGGTAATCCCAGAATCGAAATCCATCAATTCCATTGTCACTTTCTGCTACACCAAAGAAGGACTTTCTGTCATTACCTTCAATGCGGGCTACCAGATAAAACTTACCATTTAATTCAATGGCACCGGAATTCATAACTGCATTCACACCTAATCGTTCCATAAAGTATGGATTTGTGTCCGGGTTTAAGTCATATTTCCAAAATAATGGAATATGCTCTCTCGTTAAAACGGGATATTTATATCTATCATAAATTCCATTGTAAAAATTGGTTTTTTCATTTTTTCTTTCAATTAAACTATTATATTTTTCAAGCTCTTCTATGTATTTTGTATTAGCCAAGGCTCGCTCTCCTTATCACTTCAAAGCACATTCTTCCGTTATGGTACGGACATTTCCAAGGCTCCACCATCGGCTTGCTGCTGATGGCTGCTCCTGTCTCATCCACTTCCCAGAACCATTCACTGCCTTCCCGTTTATCCCAGATATAGTCTTTAATATACTTCCATTGGCTTTCTGCTGCTTTTAAATACTCCGCTTTTGATGGGTCCTTCTCATATCCGTTTAAGAAACCAACAAGGGTCTCTGCCTGTACCCACCATATTCTAAAAGTATTTACAACACCCTCTTCACATTCATTTTTTAAGGAATGACCATCAAAGGCAACCTTGTAAATCTGGGCTGTTAAGTCCTTTGTAATCGAATATATTTTATCTTTATATGCTTTCTCTTCAAGTACCTCCACTCCTCTATCCAGAAGCCACGCTGCTTCGATATCATGTCCATAAGAATGAAGATCTATGATAGAATTCATATTCTCATCAAAAAATACTTCCTGCCGGTGAAGAACAGGATTATATACTTTATCTGCAAAGATATTGAGTATCCACTCTAAGCTTTGTTTCACCTCTTTAGCCTTTGTAACCCTATATAATTCTGTATAGGCTTCAAATACATGAAGCAAGGTATTCATTGTTTTGTGTGCAATTACTCCATTCTCGGATAATTTATCATTCTCGATCTCATGAAATTCCTGATCAAAAGCTTCTAAGTATCCTATCTGGTCCCTGCATCTTTCTTCTATGATATGGAATAATTCAAAAGCCATTTGCAACGCAGTTTCATCTTTTGCTGCATCATAATAGGAGGATAGGGCATAGATTGCAAAGGCATGGTTATATGTACATTTGATTGTTTCAGCCGGTGTTCCGTCATAGTTAACTGACCAGAAAATACCGCCATTTACTTTATCCATACAAAAGTCTCTCATAAATTCAAAACCATGTTCTGCTTCTTCTAACAAGGACTCATCTTTTAACAAGAGGTATGCATTAGCAAAAAACCAGGTAATCCTGCTATTTAGAATACAGCCCTTTATGGACTTTTTATCCACTTTTAAGTCATAATCCATCCAGCCATAATATCCGCCCTTCTCATCATCCCGCAGTTTCTTCCAGAAGGGAATGATAACCTTTTCCAAATGTTCTTTTACTTCATTTACCATTATCCCTTAACCCCTATCTTTGAATCTCAGACATTTCACATTAATTATTAGCCACCTAATATTTAGCTAATTAATTAGCTTAATTTTATTTTATATTAATTACAAATTAAGTCATCATCCATTCTTGCATTTTATATTCTAATCTTGATTAATTTATGCATATATTATATAATAAATACAAAATTTAATATTTTTTGTGCTGTTTATATATATTCATTGTAAGACTCCGATATGACTTTTACCTTATTTAATCCAATTACAGTATTAATTTATCTTAATATATTATTATTATAAACTTATTTTTACTTATAAATTGATAATAATTCACCTAATAATTGTAATAAAGCACTATATAAAGCAAGATGAAACGACAAGTCGTCTCACTTGTAATAAATTGGAGGCGATTATTTGGATACTAATAATGATTTCTTAAGTCTATTGCAAACCAATACCGTATTATCAAGTAACCTATTAATTCAGGATTATTTGCCAAAACCACTTTTCCCACCAGATTCTGTAGTAGATAACCTGCCTTTTGTACAGGCATATGGCAATATTTGTTCCACCTACCCTTATTATTATGAGACCTCTGAACTTGATAGCTATTGCTTTATCTATACGGATAGAGGTGCCGGAACATTAAATTATAACAATCAAAATTATTCCATCGTTTCTAATACACTTGCTCTTATCGATTGCAGGATTAATCATAAAATTAAAATAAATCAGTCTCCCTGGAACTATAAAATATTTTATATAAAGGGAGCTTTCCTCCCCTTTTTATACAACACACTAACTGACTTTGATCAAAATATTTACACCTTTTCAGCAGGTTCTGATATTCCAGGTTTAATACAGAAGCTTTATACACATCTGGATAAAAATCCTGATGATTTCTATTTACATTCAAAATTAATTAGTGAACTTTTATTTGATTTATCAATAGAGAAAAATAGATCAGAAGATTCTAACGCTCGTATTCCGAACTATTTGTCCGAAATTAAGCATGATTTTGATAAAAACTACTGTAATTGTTTTTCGCTGGATACCCTCGAGTTACAATACCCTGTCAGTAAATACCGCATCTGCAGGGAATTTACCTCTCAATATGGAATTTCTCCAATTCAATACTTAAATACAAGGCGAATAGAAGCTGCAAAAGAGGCTTTGCGGTACACCGATAAAAAAATTAGTGAAATTGGCAGAATGGTTGGTTTTGATAACGCAAATCATTTTATACGTCTGTTTAAACAAAAAACCGGCGTTACTCCACTAATTTACAGGGAGCAGCCGCCGGCAAAAATAAATATGAAATAATTATGTGATTACATTACATTTTAATGTTATGCATCTAAGGATCTTTAGCAATTCTTCAATTTAATTGAGTTTTGCAACACTGTCCTTATAAACTATGTTTCCTTCTACGATACTTAATCCTGATTTGTATATTTCTCCATTCATTTTTTTCAATAACATGTTAATGCTTCTGCGAGCCATTTCTTTAATATTAACATCATAGGTAGTAATACCGATATCACAAAGTCCCGGATACAGATAATTATCAAAGCCTACAACTGATATATCTTCCGGGATACGATATCCTTTTTCCCTTAAAGCCTTAATTAAAGTACTGGCTGTAAGGTCGCAGTTACAAACAAAGGCTGTCGGCATTTTCTCCGGAAAATCAAACTTAAAGCTGGCCACATCTCCAGTTTCCCAATCACGGTCATCCAAAATCCATTCCTCGGAAACCTTTATTTTATGTTCCATCATTGCTTTACAATATCCAAAATATCTGTCATTAATACTGCCGGTATAAAGCAGAGTGCCAACATAAGCGATGTCCCTATGTCCCATATCGAACAGATAGTTCATTAGCATATAGGTACCGTAATATCCATCTGAAATTACAGCATCACAGTTACTGGTTTCATCAAAAAAATCGAGACATTGGATTGGAATACTCTCATCCGATCGAAGATTTTGTATATAACCATTATTGGGTCTGCCTATTAAAATAACACCGTCAACTTTTTTCTCTCTAATCAATTTAGGAAGCACTGAATTCTTCTCATCTTCCATACTGATAACTTCCAGCATTGTAAAACATTCTTTCTGAAATGCCTTAGTAGCAACTTCCTGATACAGCTTCCAGTAGAACGATTCATACTCACCAAAGTATGAATCAGGTACAATAATTCCGATATTGTAACTTTCATTCCTTTTCGTGCCTTTTATTACGGCAGGTTGTTTATATCCCATCTGATTTGCGAGTTCTTTAATCTTCTCTCGCATATCCTCGCTGACTCCCTTTTGTCCAGACAGTGCTTTTGACACGGTTACTGTGCTTACGCCTAGCTCAGATGCAATATTTGCCATTTTCACCTTTTTTGCCATCGAAATTCCCCTATTTAGTTTTTTTAAGTAGTTTTTTACTTTTTTTTAACTATATTCATTTTAATAAAAGGGTATTCCTTTGTCAACAGGCATAATAATTAATGTAATCAATTAACAAAACTACACATCAGTACTAAGCATTTAGTCCTCAACTGCTTTAAGATGAATTAACTTGCCTTTATAGTCACCCCAGAGATTTTCTATTAAAATACCAGCATTCATTAAGGTACTTCCATAATTAACTCCTTCTGCATCCTCAATTCTATACTGTTTTAATGGGTCAAGCCCTTGCAGCCGGACTTTTCTGCTATGGCAGTTAGCCCTGTTCAATACCTGAATGAAAGTAACCAAAGATTCAGACTTATCTTTTGAAACAATTTGCCAACAGTCAAATTGATGGTTGCTGGAATAGGAGGCAATACGGTAGTAATCCCCTGTTCTGATCAGATCATTAAACTTGTGGTATGTCTGTATCTGATTTGGAATCATAGCCCTGTCTTCCAATGGGATCTTTGTAACATCCAATTCATATCCAAAGGTTCCCGCCAGCGCAACATATCCTCTTGTTTCAAACGGCGTGTCTCTTCCTACTGTATGATTAGGGCAATCACTTACATGGGCACCCATTGCTGATAATGGATATACCATTGCAGTACCTTCCTGAATTGCAAGTCTTTCAATAGCATCCGTATCATCCGAACACCAAATCTGCGGACTATAAAACAGCATGCCTGCATCGAATCTTGCTCCGCCTCCTGAACAATTTTCTAATAATAGATATGGGAATTCCTTTGTCAATCTGTCCTGAAGTTCATATACTCCAAGTACATAACGGTGATACAGCTCGCCTTGTCGATCAGCAGGAAGTTTTATGCTCCCAATATCACTTAGCGGTCTGTTCATATCCCATTTTACATATTCGATGTTAGCACTTCTTAATATTGCTGCTATACTTTCATAAATATAATCTACCACTTCTTTTCTTGAGAAGTCCAATACATACTGGTTACGGGAAAGACCGGCTGTTCTTCCGGGAACTGCTATTGCCCAATCAGAGTGAGCCCTGTATAAATCTGAATCCGGTGATATCATCTCTGGCTCAAACCAGATACCAAACTTCATACCCAATTTATTTACTTCGTCAACAAGATATTTCAGCCCGCCCTGAAGCTTATCTTCATTAACCACCCAATCTCCTAACGCCATATTGTCACTGCTTCTATTTCCAAACCAGCCATCATCCATAACAAGCATTTCTATCCCCAGGGATGCTGCTTCTTTCGCAATACTGATTAACTTTTCGGTATCAAAATTAAAATAGGTCGCTTCCCAGTTATTAATCAAAATCGGTCGCTTCTTATCCTTGTATTCCCCTCTGATTAGATGATTTCGGTATAAATCATGAAAATTCCTGCTCATTCCTCCAATGCCGTCCTCGGAATAAGTCAAAACTACTTCTGGGGTCTGGAAGCTGTCTCCCGATTCTAATTTCCATTTAAAGTCATAGGGATGAATCCCAATAATAGCTCTAATATTATCAAACTGGCTCATCTCAACACTCGCTATAAAGTTACCTGAATAAACCAGATTAAATCCATATACCTCTCCCGCATCCTGTGTTGTATTCTTAGAGGCTAATGCCATAAAGGGATGATCCTGATGACTGGATTCTCCCCGAATGGAAGATGTACTCTGTTTCCCATAACCAACTGGTTTTCTCTGTATATGACGTTCCCTTGCCCAGGAACCATGAAGGGTAATCAGGTCAAACTCCAGATTATCCATGTCCAAACAGGCAGATAGTGCCTTAGTTAAATAAATTGCTTCTGTTCCGCCATTCATTATTTTCACACTTCTGGTAATTGCATCCACATGCTCAAAAACGGTATAGGTAAGGGTCACTTCCAGATTCAATGTATTGTCTTTACATAATAACTCTAACGTAGTACAAGCCTCTTCCTCGCCAAAGGTCGCCGGCAGCCCCTCCAGAACTGGTTTACCCGCATAAATCTTATGCGAAATATAACCTAGCTGCAAAGAGGTATGCCCACCAAGAGTCTCAATTGCTATGCAATCTTCTCTAAAGTCCCCAATTCCGTGCGTGGAATACTCTGTTGGAAAGCAGTCATAAAAAGACAACCGATCTCGATTGTTTTTGGACGGCTTATACGGTGCTTCTTCCAGTCTCATCAAATACTGCAGGTTATAATCATCTATTTTCTTGCCATAGTAGATATGTCCTGCAAAAGCCTCCTCATCAACAATCCCAATGAGATAACTTGTCTTTGGTGTATCTAGTTTAAATACTCTTTCCTGTTCATAATACTTAATTCCCATACATGTTTTCTCCTTCTCATTTTTTAAATCATCCTTTTTACCAAAAGAAGCGTTTCTCCCCGATACCACGATTTTCCTGGTATCTACACTCCCTATTGTTATTGACATGCTTGTAGGGCAATGATAATTGTAGTGAACAATTGATTATTACTTATGTACTCTGTTAATTTTTAACTATTATTCTATACTAGTATTGTATGGGTTACTATGTCAACCTCTTAAATTGGTTACTATTCAAAACCAAGCCGAATATTTGATAAATTAGCCGTGAAAGTTTGCTTTCCAATGATAATTTATTGAATATTCAGTCCACCCTAATAAACCAGCTCATTCTTTATTATAAAAAAATATAAGGTAGCGATATTCCGATTTCTTCGCTAAAATAATACTTATTATGACAAAGAAAGGAATCGCTTTTATGACCACTCCTGCTTATTTTGCATAGCAAAGGCTATTGCAAATAAAACAAAAAATCATGTAATAGCCTTTGCAGATCCGAAGTTAATATAAGGAGATGCAAAATGAGCTATAAAAGAAAGTTTGAATATAGAATAATTCCGGAGGAATCGTACTTCATTCTTCGTAACTGCCCAACCTGTGGGTGTAAGTCAGTTTTTATTAACAGTAATAATTTTCGAGTTAACGCTAATGGAAACCGTATCGATGTTTGGCTAATCTATCAATGTGAGAAATGTAAGCATACTTATAACCTTACCATCCACGAAAGACTTAGGCCTCAAGACATCTCTCCTGAACATTATAAGAAATTTATGGAAAATAATATTGATTTTGCTGTTGTATATGGAACAGATAAATCCGTCTTTGCCAAAAACAAAGCTGAAATAGACTATAATAACATTAAATATCAAATTAATTTCCTAAACTCTATTGGTACTGCTAAGGATGATCCAATCCGTTTTCAATCAGGCGATCTGTTAATTATTGAAAATCCCTTTGAATTAAAGATTAGAACTGATAAAATAGTTGCAGAACTACTACGAATTACACGAAGCAAAGAAAAGCAGCTTGAAAAAACCGAGACAATCTTAATTAAGAATAATTCCATAGAACGTAAGATTGAAATACGAATACAAGGAGATTTTAACTATGAATAGTAACTATACTATAGTAAAGGCTTATCAGGACAACGCCTTGCTTAGAAATAGCTTTAATAACCTTGCTGGAGAAATCTTTGCTCTTAATTTTGAGGATTGGTATCAGCATGGATATTGGGGAGATAAATACATTCCTTATTCCATCGTTGATAAGGGCATTGTTGTTGCTAATGTTTCCGTAAATATTATGGATTTTGAGTGTAATGGAACTATGAAAAGGTATATCCAAATTGGCACCGTAATGACGAAAAGTTCACATCGCAATCAAGGACTTAGCAGATGCCTGATGAAGGAGGTCCTGAAGGACTATAAGGATAATGCAGACGGAATATTCCTCTTTGCAAATGACAGTGTTCTTGAATTCTATCCAAAGTTTGGCTTTCGTAAAGGGAAGGAATACCAGTACACAAAAGATATAGACATCCAGAATGAATTCTGTGCTATTCCAACACCAATGCAGAACAAAGAGGACCGAAATGTGTTTGAAAAAGCTATCAAATACAGTGTTTGTAATAGTAGCCTGGATTCTAGGTTTAATGTGGAGCTTATTATGTTCTATATAACTAAATTCATGAACAATAATGTATTTTTCATCGAGAGTCAGAACGCCTATGTTATTGCAGAAGTTGACGAGGATCAGCTTAAGCTTTTCAATGTATTTTCAGCAGAAACGGCAGATTTAGAGCAAATTATCAAATCCTTTGGTCAACAGATTAAAAAAGTAACACTGGAGTTTACACCCCTGGATAAGACCAATTATACTAGAACTGAACGAAAGAAAGATGATACTACCCTATTTCTTTTAGGAGAAGATTTTAAGGACTTTGAAGAACATAAAATGATGTTCCCAGAACTATCCTATGCATAAGAAAATAATTTACTGATATCACATTTTGGAGGAAAACATGTTAGAAAAATTAAACCCTTATCTCACGAAACCATTATTATATGCGAATAGCACCAATCAATTTTGGAATGATGACCATATCTCAATTAGCTTATTAGATGCACATTTAAATACGGATTGGGAGGCAGCAAGCCGTAAGACTGAATTTATTGATAAGTCTGTGTCCTGGATTACCAACATTGCCCCACCTGCTTATTTTAATAATCTGTTGGATTTAGGATGTGGACCCGGTTTATATGCCGAAAGATTTCGTAATGCAGGTTATCAGGTTACCGGAATTGATTTTTCGAGACGTTCTATCTCTTACGCGAAGGAACAAACAGTGCTTAATAACAGTAACATTCAATATTTTTATCAAGATTACTTAACCCTTGACTATGTAGATGCTTTTGATATTGTAACGTTAATCTACTGTGATTATGGCGTTCTATCAACAACGGATAGATCCACGTTATTAAGTAAGATTTATAGCGCTCTTAAGCCTGGCGGCAAACTTATCTTAGATGTATTCACACCAAAGCAGCATCAAGGAAAAGAAGAAAAGCGCGACTGGCAATATCATGCAAATGGTGGTTTTTGGAGTGAACAAAGGCATCTTTGCTTAAATTCCTTTTATCGCTATGAGGAAGATAATACTATACTTAATCAAACCGTAGTAATTGGGGATGACGCGATAAACTGTTATAATATATGGGAACACTGTTTTACTGTGGAGTCATTGACTTCTGAACTGCAGAATGCCGGCTTTCATAAAATTGATTTGTATAATGATGTAGCGGGTAAAGATTACACTGCTGATAACAATATTATTTGTGCTGTTTCCACCAAATAGATAAAGTTCTTAATACAGTCCCCAAAAAGGCAGTCTATTGATAAGACTGCCTTTGATATAATTTATCTAAAATTATTTAAGTATTCACTTGCCGAGCGATTCATTTCTTTGCAAAACTCTGACATGTATTTTCTCTTACAGAAGGCTTGGAGTTTATCCGTAAGATTTACTTCCGTATGTCCTGAATTCGCTTCTCGCTTCTCATGCATGGAACGCTGCTCTTCCTGACTTAATTTCTTGTAAGTATTCTCGTGTACAATATATTCTTCCTCAAATCTCGATGGTTTTTTACGATTCTTCTGCCCCTCGGTTGGATATCCGTATACTAACATTGCAGCCGGGAGCACATACTCCGGAAGATTCAGTTCCCTTTTCACATCTTCGTAATTCTCAATAATATCACCAATATAACAGGAACCAATACCAAAAGATTCTGCTGCCACTACTGTGTTCTGTGCAGCAATTATCGCATCTGCGCAGGCAAGTAAAATGTCACCCTCTCCGGGTGATCTGGGTTCACATCCTTCATAAACAAACGTGTCATACCAACGTTGATAATCTGCTAAAAACACTAAGACTAACGGAGCTTTTGCAATAAAGGGCTGATTATCACAGAGCACCGCCAGCTTTTCTTTTAACTCCTGATCTGTTATATCAAGGATAGAATACAACATCATGTTTCCAGCTGTGGGGGCTTCAAAGGCAGCTTGCAAGATTTCCTTCTTGATACTATCTTCTATTGTTCTATTCTCAAATACCCTGACTGATTTTCTTTCCCTTAACTGCTTCAAAGTTTCATTCATAGAATTTCTCCTTTTTAGACCATATATTCGATATTAGAACTATATCACACTTGCTGTTTTATTGTCTACTCAATGGATTTTTCAGCTTACTATCTTTACAATTTAATACATGAAACATCCATTTCTCTATAGCAATGCACATGGTAAATAAAGTAATTATTTGCTTATAATATAGTTAAATTAAATTTAATTTTATTGGTTAATCATTGGTTAGTTCTTAACTTTAAACACAAATTTGCACCTGTTACCCAAAGTTTACAGGTATCATGAAAGGTATGGTAATTATTATGAATTATATTTATCTTTATGGACAGATAATGACCACCCAAAGTTTTTTACTGTATGGTCAATTCCCGAAAGCAGATTGTTACGCGGAAATAAAGGAAAGATACCATTTACTGGGTGGTGAAACCGGCACAGCAGCAGCCATACTTGCTTCCCTGGGTTGTAATCTCGTATTAGGGGGAACTCATCTTGGAGAAGAAAATGCATCCCTTATTCTGGATTATTTTAGTAATAAGTCCGTGGATACCAGTAAACTGGTATATGAAAAAGAGTTTTCAGGTGTCGTAGATCATGTAATTATAGATAAAGATACTCGCACTGTATTCGGCCAATTCGGTAAGTATTTCAGCCGGGTACTTCCCTGGTTTGAGTTACCCGATGAAGAAAGTATAAAAAATTGTTCCGTGGTTGGCACAGATCCTTATTTTGGAGAACAGATTGTTAGCTTGTGTCAAAGATATGAGAAGAAATATGCCACCATCGATTGCGCCTATGACAGTGAATTAAATAAATATTGTTCTGTGAATGCAATCTCCCATCAGCATCTTAGGGATGCTTATCCAAATAAAACAATCCAGGAACTCTATGAGTTGTATACCCAACATTCAGAAGGTTTGATTATTTTTACCTTTGGAGAAAACGAAGTAATGTATGGACGAAAAGGACAGAAGCCAAAGTATTTTAAGCCCTATGAAGTGAATGTAGTAAGTACCCTTGGTGCTGGCGACAGCTTTAAAGCGGGAACTATATATGCTCTACATATGGGTATGGCGGATGATGAGCTTGTACGTTTTGCCTGTGCGACGGCAGGCTGTGCTTGTGAAAACTTTCCTATTCCGTTAAATCCCCCGACCTTAGAGATGATCCGTAAGATACAGCGTCTGTAAAAGATATTATTAATTCAATGCTGCTTTAACTTAATAAAATATTTTTCTTCTATGTGACATTATCACAGAATCCAAAATGTAATTCATGTATAACTTAATTATAACATTTATAAAGGAGCTGTTATTATGTCAGTACTAACAATAACGAAGGAAAATTTTGAAAATGAAGTTTTAAAATCAAAGGAGCCTGTATTACTTGATTTTTGGGCTACCTGGTGTGGACCTTGCCGAATGGTATCCCCTATTATTGATGAAATAGCCGGTGAAGTTTCTAACGTAAAGGTAGGCAAAATTAATGTTGATGAACAGCACGAACTGGCTTTAGCTTTTAAAGTTATGAGTATACCAACCTTAGCAATCGTAAAGGATGGCAAGGTAGTCAAAAGTTCTGTAGGTGCTAAGCCAAAAGCTGCAATTCTTCAAATGATTAACGCATAATCGCTTATGAAGATAAAGAGAATTGCGGTAATTGACAAAATGAATTGCGTAGCCTGCGGCGCATGTACAAAAAAGTGTCCCAGAGCTGCAATTCAGATTTATCGTGGCATGTATGCTATTGTAGATAAAACCACCTGTATTGGCTGTGGAAAGTGTTCTAAAGTTTGTCCTGCAGATGCAATCCAAATGGAGGTGCAGGAATGAAGAAGCATTGGAATGATTATCTTTGGATTGCATCTGCAGTTTATCTGACCTTGGGATTTTTTAATATACTTTTTGCCTGGATTGGTATGCTATGTTTTTGTATCCCTCTTTTATTTGCTTCTATAGGCGGTAATAAATCTTACTGTAATCACTATTGTGGCAGAGGGCAGCTTTTCGAGTTACTGGGAAGTAAACTTAATTTATCAAAGGGACGAAAGACTCCCAACTGGATGAAGCATAGATTCTTTCGCTATTTGTTCTTACTTTTCTTTCTTACAATGTTCATTTTAATGATATGGAATACCTACTTAGTTGCTGCTGCAAAATCACTTTCTCAGGTTATTACTTTGTTCTGGTCTATAAATCTTCCTTGGCATTGGGCATATCATAATGAAATAGGAGGCTTTGCAGCTCAATTTTCCTTTGGCTTTTACAGTGTTATGCTAACCTCCACGTTACTTGGAGTTATCACCATGATACTTTACCGACCGAGATCCTGGTGTGTCTACTGCCCTATGGGGACTATGACGCAACTCATATGTAAAGCTAAAAACTATCATAAAGAATAATATTACAATGTAAAAGCAGCTTCCTATGCAAATTATTTTGCACGGGAAGCTGTTTTATTCTTTCTTCATTACATTACTGGCTTTATCAGACATTAAAAATTATTAACTGTGAGGGATTGAGTAACTTATAATAATCCCTTCAGTTTTTCCATATCTGTGATGCGCAGGCCGCCTCGTTTCATTTCTATCAGTCCATCTCTTTCAAATTGTTTTAACATTCTTGAAATAACCTCTCTTGCGCTTCCCACATATTTCGCCATTTGTTCGTGAGTCATTTTAATGTTATGGGTATTGCTTTTTGCCGCTTCATCAAATAAAAAGGTTGCCAGTCTACGGTCCATCTTCATAAATAACATCTGCTCAATTGCCCACATAACATCCGAAAATCGATCAACTGCAAGTTTAAGAGAAAAGTTTTCTACATACACATTCTTTTCCTGTATTTTGGAATAGGTATAGGAATTAATCATATAGACTTCTGAATCCACCTCTGCATCAATATATACATCAAACGTTATATTTTTAAGAAGGCAGGAAGCAGACAGGATACAGATATCTCCCGGCCGCAGTCGATATAAGGTAACATCTCTACCGTCTTCAGAGAGAATATAGGTACGTAACCCTCCTGATTTTACTAACATAACTCCCACACAATCATTTAACGCACTGTAGATATTATCACCTTGTGAATAGTTAACAAGAGCAATGCTTTGCAGGAAATACTCCCTGGTTTCCTCATCAATTTTATCCCAAAATTCAAATGAGCTTTTTATTAATTCCGTATTAATTGTAAGCATGAACGACCTCCTTCGAATTCTTGGAGTAAAGCACAAGATATCATTGCTAAATAGATATGTGACTCGTGCTTATTTCATTCTGCTTTACTCAAAGTCTTCTATTATAATCTGGTATAATTTCCTGTAATACTCTTCACTGTTGAACTACTGTCTATGGAAAGTGTACCATTACAATCTATGCTATCCACCCTGCAATTGGGTCCTATTTTTATATCTTGAGCATTAATGGTATCTACCATGACACCACTTAACTCAACCGTAGTAGCTTCAATTAATTTAATTTCTGATTTAACGGAATTAATCCACTTCTTAATGCGATTGACCGATATATGGGTATTAATTTTTATTTGATCACCATAGATTTCTTTTGCACTTACACATCCTTTCGCACACAGTACATCTGCGTAAATCTCACCGTTTGTGCGAATAACACCATCACAATCAATTCTTTGAGCCTCAATCTTTGTTCCTTCCTTCTCATTGAGGACTCCCTCTACCGTAAGGGTATTGGTACGAATATTTGCTTTAAAGTCGCATACACCTTCACAATATAAAGTTTCCGCCTGTACTTCTCCGGAACAGGTGAATACCCCTTCAATGTGTATATTTTGAGCTTTAATGTCACTGGAACAGCTGCTCACACCTTCAATATTCATATTGTCATACTGTCCTCCATTAATTTTACCAATGCCACCCATATTGAAATTAGACATAGTTTCTTTTCCTCCCTTCTATTTTTATGTTTCAATTTTTCTAGCTCTTTATAAAAAGATGCTTATATTTTAGTTTCATCATATCCGTAATTTCACTCATCGAAACTTGTTCCTTCACTTCAATCTCACTGTCAAAAGCTATTTCTAACTGATTTGGGTAAAAGACTGTATGATATTCTTCACCTGCATAGAAAACACTGCAAATAAGACTGGTTACTTTTCTACTCCTTGCTGGTGTTATACTCTTTTGCAGCAAGTCAATTATTTGGTCTCTGGATAACTTTAATCTCTGGCTTGCCTGAGTTATAGCAGCAGCTAATACAATATCGATTAACTCATAGTATTCCGTTCCAAACACCTCCGGCATTGACTCCAAAATAACAGGTGCAATCTCGACGACCTGCTCCAGACTTTTATAGGGAATCCTGTATGCGGTAGTTTCTGGAGACAAAATCTTTGCCAGTTCTTCTAAAGAATAGGAATCCTTCATCTCAAGGATAGAATGTATTCTGCTTAATATTTGCTCTCTCGGGAAAAAAGTCTCCTGTCCTGTATAAGCCGATTGCTTAATAAACCATTCATCCGGTATCAACCGTTCTCTCTTCCAACGATAAAGTTGCCCGTAGGATATTCCGGTGATTGCAAGCAAGTCTTTTTTAGAAATTAAATTCATAGCACCACCTCCATAGTGTAACATTGTTTTGTTCTATGATTCAAATGTAACATAACATTGTTTTGTTGTCAACTAATGTTTTAAAATATTTTTATTTTCTTTTTTTAAGAAATTAGGTATACTTAATACATTACATATTTACCTACGAAAGGAATAAAAGATGAAGAATGAATTACTTACCATTGGTCCCTTTACTCTGTATGGCTATGGTTTAATGATTGCAATTGGTGCTATCTCCGCATACCTGGTGACAGAATACAGAGCGAAAAAGAAAGGAATGCAGTATGAATTAATATTCTCCTTGTTTTGGTGGTGTTTAATTGGAGGTATCATCGGTGCAAAATTACTTTACATTATTACGCAATTGAAGGATATCATTGCTGACCCAGCTGTATTACTAAAAGTATCCGAAGGTTTTGTCGTATATGGTGGTATTATCGGTGGCATTTTCTCCGGGTTTTTATTCTGTAAATTAAAGAAGCTGAACTTCCTGCAATATTTTGATCTTGTTATGCCTTCCATTGCCTTAGCACAAGGCTTTGGCCGTATGGGCTGTATATTGGCAGGCTGCTGCTATGGTCATGAAACCGACAGCCCTTTTTCACTTACCTTTCATGATTCTTCCTATGCACCAAATGATGTTAGTTTAATACCTACCCAGCCAATTTCAAGTGCCCTTAATTTCCTTAACTTCCTTGTACTTGTCTTAATTTCAAGAAAAGTAAAGGCAGATGGGCAAGTTGCTGGTTTTTACCTTATTTTCTATAGTGCTGGCCGTTTTATTATTGAATTTTTCCGTGGGGACCTGGAACGTGGAACCGTAGGTGTACTCTCCACTTCTCAATTCATTGCCATTTTCTTATTCTTCATCGGCCTTGCTATTGTAATTGTAAGAGGTCTTCAGGCTCGTAAGGTAAATAAAATTACAGAAGAATAATTCTGTATTTCACGATTTTACAACAATTATTAGCTACAGTAAAAATAGGCTATCCCGATAAACTGGGATAGCCTATTACTTACATTATAGTCATAATTCCTAAAACACACTTAGAAACAGCGGAAGAAAAAGATTCTTCTTAAATTGATGGATTCAAATTCCCAACGATTTCTTCTCCAACGAAATCCCTGAACAAATTGTCTTCCAACAAAGGTTGGATAGAACCAGAAATCACTGCCATTGATGAGCCACATATACGTGAATCTATTCACACATCTTTGAAGTTCTCTTGGTCTATTTGGAGGCAGCCCGCCTCCACCACCACGTCTAGTAGCACCAAATTGCTCTGGTCCCTGTCCTGGAATGCCCATAGGCCCTCTTTCCATCCCAGGTCCTTCTGGCGTAAAGTTTGGTGGTGCTGTTCTTGGCATTTGTCCCATTCCAGGTGCCTCTGGCGGGAAATCAGGTGCCATATCTCTTTGCATATCTCGTTGCATATCTCGTTGCATGTCAGAGCCAGGTCCCCTTCTTTGTCTACGGGAATCTTCTCTTTCAAACTGTTGACCGTGCATATCTCTATAATGTCCGGAAGTATCTGTCGGATTTGAATGATATCTATTACTCAATTGATATACCCTTTCTTTTTTCTTGTTCCATAATCATTTTATGAAGGAAGAAAAGAAAGGTGAAAAAAGTTTTATTTTGAAATTAAATATTCATTCCAATATATGCCTTAATCAGCTTTCTGGTATTATCAATTCCGTCCGCATGGGTTCTTTCCATGCCATGAGAAGCATGAACACCCTGTCCAATTAATCCACCGCGAATGTTATTACCTGCCGCGAGAGCCGCAGAGACATCCGAACCATAATGAGGGAAGATATCTACCACATAGTCAATCTGATTTTCTTTCGCCAATTCTATTAAATGATTTGTCAATTCGTAATCATAAGGTCCTCTGGAATCCTTCGCACAGATTGTTACAGCATATTCTGTGCCATTTAAATCGTCTCCAACTGCTCCCATATCAACAGCGATAAATTCACTAATTTCCTGTGGTATCCAACTTGCTCCAAATCCAACTTCTTCGTAGTTACTGATTACAAGTTTAATATTCTTATTGGGTACAAACTGCTCTTCAGACATTTCTTTCAGTACACCAAGTAAAACAGCCACGGAAGCCTTATCATCCAAATGACGTGACTTAATAAATCCATTCTCCGTATATCTAAACTGTGCATCAAAGCTTATATAATCACCGTGTTGTATGCCAAGAGCAAGTACATCATCTTTGCTTTTAACAGGCTCATCAATTCGAACCATCATATTTTTCTCTGCTCGCTCCAGGGTTCTGGCATCGTCAAAGGTGTGAACCGAATGGCTTTTCGCTAAAATTGTACCAGTATAACTTCTACCATCTCGTGTGTGTATTTTGCAATAGGTTCCCTCAATACTGTGTAAAGTAAATCCGCCTACTAAAGTCAGTCGCAGCATACCGTCCGAATCAATGGAACGTACCATTGCTCCAAGGGTATCTACATGTGCAGATATACCAACCGTCTCTTCTCCTTTTCCATTTACCTGAATAATTAATCCGCCCTTTTGATTGTATTCACCAATGTACCCAAAGTTTTCCGCTTCCTTCTTTACAAATTCCATGATTTCCTTAGTAAAGCCGGATGGGCTTGGTATATTCACCAGGGTTTCCAGTGTTTTTATAATGTAGTCCATTGTTTTCATAAAATCCCTCCATTATTCCTATACTTTTATGCTTAATCTTGATTGGATTGCTAAACTTTATCCTCATTATAGTTCATTAAATTCAAGAAAACAAGCAAGTACTTTCCACAATTTCTCTTCACAGATTTTTCACTTACGACACACAAAGAAACCACACTCACCTTATATGATGTCTTATAAATAACAACAAATTTAGAAGTATTGAAGAACAAAGAGAGGACCGATAATGAAAATACTGAAGAAAAGCACCAAACGCAAATCCCTTTTCTCCATCAAAACTAAGATAGTAACCCTATGTACCTGCTCCATTCTGATTGCTGTATTAGTAACCTTTTTTAATATGGCAAGTTCCAGCAAGAATATCGTTACCAAAAGTAATGAGCTTCTATTAGAAACACTTGCAACCTCCTATCATAACAATTTAACCGAAAGTATACGCCAGCTTTCACAGTCAGCAAATTTTATGATGAGTTCTTCCGTTATATCAGAGTTTGTCCAGAGCGGAGATTCCTCCTATCAGGACCAGGTAGCTGAATTATGTTCCATGTTTCTATCCTCCAATACTACTTACGATAATATTAGTATTGTAAATGAGAATGGTGATGTCCTTTATAGCACTGATTCCACAAAAACAGGCTCTAATCTTGCAAACGAAGATTATTTTACAACAATGGTCTCCAGCGGACTAAGCACACAAGGCGGTGTTTTCACTTCGCAAACCTCCGGTGAACCCAGTGTAACTTTTGCCATTCCGCTTCGTAGTGATCTGATGATGAATAATACCATGGTAAACGATCAATTATCACCTGATCCATCCTTAGAGCAGCAGCCCTCACAGCCAGCTGATATGCAGATGGGATTAGAAATACATAACACTAGTGAAGAAACTGCTGTGGAGGAATTCACAGGAGCCATCATCACCTCTGTTAAAGTATCTGCCTTTGATAATATTCTGGCTGACCTAAGTATTGCTGATTATGAATCCGGCTATGCCTATATTTTAGATGCCGATGGCAACGTCATCTATCATCCTGACGATAGCGTTATTGGATCAAAGTTTAATATTGAAGAATTAGATAACCTGCTAACAGAAATTCACTCTCAAACCGGTTCCTCCAATCTTATCACCTATAACGAAAATGGCGTTATAAAATATGCAAGTTACATTACCAACCCAGATAATAATTGGACAATTTTAGTTGGTGCCGATGAATCCGAAGTTCTTGATTCTCTAAATGTTGTTGCTGCCAATACCTTACTGCTAACTGTAATCCTCATTCTTCTAATAAGCCTGGTAGCATATTTGGTTACTGGTACCATAACAAAGTCCATTGACAGCATTACCGAGCTGATCCATTTAACTGCAGAATTGGATTTTCTAGAGGAACCCTCCAATCAAAAGCTTTTTAAAAGCAGGGATGAAACCGGAGAAATGAGTCGAGCCATTTCAAAAATGCGCGTAGCTCTGAAAGCTATGATTTTACATATAAGTGAAGTATCAAAGCAAATCAACCACTCTTCTTCCAATTTAAATGAAATCTCCATTGCAATGAATGATCATGCAACAGACAATAGTGCCATTGCAGAAGAATTGTCCTCCAGCATGGAAGAAACCGCTGCAACAACCGAACAGATCAATGCAGCAATTGAACAAATTAGTAACAATTCCAGAGATATTGCCAATAAAGTTATTCTGGGAGCAAAGTTATCCGAAGATATTATTAATCGTGCTGCTGATTTAAAAGTTACCACCACCAAAGCCACACAGAATACCCAGAAAATCTATGAGGAGGTTCGCGTAAAGACAGATCTTGCCATGAAGCAAGCTAAGGCTGTAGAAAAAATAAGCCTTCTGACTAAAACAATTAAAGAGATTGCCAGCCAAACAAATTTACTTGCATTGAATGCTTCTATTGAAGCAGCCAGAGCTGGTGAAGCCGGCAGCGGCTTTACTGTAGTCGCACATGAAATAGGTGTACTTGCAAATCAGTCCACTAAAACTGTAACAAATATTACGGAGACCGTGGAGGAAGTATATGAAGCCGTTGGTGAGATGGCAAAGTGCCTGGAACAGACCTTAGATTTCCTTGGTAAGAATGTATTGTCAGACTACGATTCCTTCTTAAACACCAGTGCAAAATATAATGAAGATGCCGGTGTTATGAGCGAAACCATGGATAATATCCAGACTCAAATAGAACAGTTAAATACAAATGTGTTTGATATTGCAAAATCCATCTCTGAAATAAATATTATGATTAGTGAATCCTCCAGCGGTGTCAATGACGTCGCGGAAAAGAACACTGAAATAGGTATGCTGACCAGTCAGACCCAGGAGATGGCTCTTCAAAATGGAGAGTATGCAAAGGGATTGCAGGATATCGTAGATAAGTTCAAGCTATAAATGAATTAGTATTCATTCCCCATAAAAAAGCCAGAAGCAACGAGAAATCAACCTGGATTCCTCTTTGCTTCTGGCTTTTTAGTTTATATCTCCTTAAAATGAAACTTCTTTTCTCCGCTGGAATAGTCTGCAACTATCTGCCCGCTGCCAAAAAGCTTATACTTATAGCTCACTAAGCCTTCCAGTCCTACTGGCCCTCTGGCATGAAGTTTTCCTGTACTAATTCCAACTTCTGCTCCAAACCCATAACGGAAGCCATCTGCAAAACGTGTGGAACAATTTTGGTATACACTTGCTGAATCCACCATTCTCATAAATAGTTCAGCCGCTGCTGAATCCTCTGTGATAATACTATCCGTATGATGTGATCCATAATAATTAATATGGTCTATGGCTTCCTCTACGTTCTCAACTGTCTTTATAGAAATAATATAATCCAGATATTCTGTATGGTAATCTTCCTCATCAACAGACTTACAATCAACAATTTGACGTATATCTTCGGTAGCACGAACCTCAACTTCTTTTTCCTTAAGAGCCTTCATCAGTTCAGGCATAAGATTTTCCACAATATCTTTATGAACTAACAATGTTTCTACGGTATTACAAGCGGATACATACTGTATTTTTGAATCCACTATGATAGGAATTGCTTTCTGAATATCTGCTACTTTATCAACATAGATATGACAGATTCCATCGGCGTGACCCATAACAGGAATCTTTGTGTTATTCATAATATATTGAACAAAGGAGTTGGAACCTCTCGGTATTAGTAAATCCACTGACTCATGACAAGTTAAAAGTTCCTTTATCTCATTTCTTTCTTCTAATTGCAACATGCAGTTTGCTGGAACTCCAACCTTGGTGGTTGCCTCATGTATTACGGTGAATAGTGCCTTATTGGTCTTCAAAGCTTCACTTCCACCTTTTAAAATTACGCAATTACCACTTTTTAGGCAGAGTGCAGTAATTTGTACTAAAGCATCCGGTCTCGCTTCAAAGATAATCCCAATTACTCCAATCGGGCAGCTGTCTCTATATAAAGTCAAACCTTCATCCAGTTCTCTGGCAAGCTGTCTCTTATTCAATGGATCTGGCAGGAATATTAAATCCTGTATTCCTGTTATTACATCAGCCAATTTCTTTTCGTCGAATTTTAATCGACCTAAAACAGATGCTGCAATTCCCTCCCTTTTTGCTATCTCCATATCTTCTTTATTTGCATTTAAAATCTCGTCTTTATGGTCGTTAAGGGCGTCTATTACTGCTAATAGTGCCTTATTTCTCTCCTCTAGGGATAGCATCTGCAGCTTAGGACTTGCCAATTTAACTTTTCTAATCTCTTCTTGTATTGTCATCCGCTATTCTCCTTTTCTGCAAGCAAGCTTGCTAATCCTCATTCCGCTTTCATTATATCACACTTTATTCCTGCACTACAGTGCAGGTTTCTTACAATAATTTACCATGAATCCATAGTTAGCACAAGAAAAACCCAAATAGAGCAGAAAATATTTTAAATAATATGAAAAAACACTTTATTTTTGAAGATATCCTCCTTATTGTTTCGTTATCTATTCATGTAACAAGATGGGATCCCTTACTTCACATAAATTAATTCCAATCACTTTAATTTAAAAAGGTAGAAATTGTCTTTTTAATTTTCTTCAAAGTTGAAGACATATCACTTATACTATCGTTATAGAGCTTGTAACGGAAAGGAGGCGGATGTAATTAATAATGATCAATACTATGAACACTTAATAGATACCTATCAAAATTTAATTTATACCATCTGCTTTCGAATTGTAAAGGATTATTTTGAAGCTGAAGACCTGGCACAGGAGACTTTCCTTTCCGCCTACAAGCACCTTTCTACCTTTGATCGGCAGTATGAAAAAGCCTGGTTAAGCAGAATAGCGACAAATAAATGTTTGGACTACATAAAAAGAGCCGAACGCCAAAGCATACCTACCGAGGACGAATATTTTCAAGCACAGCCAAGTATTAGTGCTTCTCTGGAAGACAAAGTAATGGAGGCAGAAGTAAAACGACAACTATCGGAACAGTGCGATAAGCTTAAATCTCCTTACCGGGAAATAGCACTTGATTACTTCTATCGTGAACTGACGGCCGCGGAAATTGCGAATAAAACAGGTAAGAATCTAAAGACGGTACAAACGCAAATATATCGAGCAAGATCTTTATTACAGAAAAAGTATGGAAAGGAGGCATTTGCTCATGAATAAGAGAACTCATATAACAGATCTGGAGTTTGCAGCAATTCTACAAGATAATTTGTCCACCGAGGAAACAACCGGATTCTTTGAACATATTGCATCCTGTAACTATTGCTCTGAACGTTTTGCTTCTGCTGTAACTGGAGACCTGATGATAGCTCCAAAAGATATGAAAGCGAATTTATTAAAAGCAGTTAGAAAACCCGAAATACAACTGGAGCGCAAAGCCAGAGAAACAGCAAGGCGTGTTAAATTATTTCTTTATAGCTTAAAAGTTGGTGCAGCGACAGTCTTCGCTCTGGCATTAATTATTGTTACTTTGGATTTTTCAAAATCATCTGACCTAACAGCTCCGACTCATGAAACAAATACGAGTAATATTGAAAACGAGAACACTGACCTATCTTTTACCACTGTTATAAAAAACCAAATGGATACCCTAACACAAAATATGCTTAATTTTTCAAATAAAATAATGAATACGGAGGTTAATTTAGATGACTAAAAAGAAAAGTAGTTTTCTAACATTTTGTTTTTCCTTTTTACCCGGTGCCGGGCAAATGTATATGGGCTTTATGAAACGAGGTATCAGCCTCATGTCTGCCTTTTTCTTTCTAATATTTCTATCCGTTTTTTTGTATCTTAGTCCTATATTGTTTGCATTGCCAATTATCTGGTTCTATGCCTTTTTTGATACCTTCAATCTTCGTTCCTTGCCTGATGAAGTTTTTAATTCAGTTCAGGATGATTATCTGTTTTCTATGAATTTTGCAAGAGAAACCACTAGTTTCTTAGAAGGAAAGTTTCGTAATATAGTTGCTCTGACCTTAATTTTTGTTGGAGTTTACATCTTGTGGGATAATTTCATTGACATCTTTGGTTCTTTACTACCTGATGCACTCCGTTCTGCTTTTTATTCCATCGGTAATAGATTTCCACAGTTGATTATCAGTGTCGCAATCATTGCACTGGGTGTATACTTGGTACGAGGCAAAAAGAAGGCACTGGACGCAGAGGAACAGTTTACACTTTTACAGGAGAATGGAGGCTTTAAAAATGAATAAGACTCATCGAGTAGGAACCATCACCCTGGGTGGAATGTTGATTACCTTTGGCACTCTCTTTCTACTTCGCATCTTTGTTACTACGATCTCCTATCATATTATCTTTAAGTTATGGCCAATCATTTTTATCCTGCTTGGAATCGAAGTCTTATTGGCAAACTTTAAACAGAAGGAAGTAACTCTAGTCTATGACAAAACAGCCTTTGCCTTAATCATCATTCTCTCTTTCTTTGCAATGGGAATGTCAATTGCTGAATTTGCTATGACACAAATTAATTATGAACTTATTAATCACATTAATTATTAGCTCTATTAGATAATCGTATTGGTTTAAGGATAAGAATAAAGGAGGGATACCATATCCCTCCTTTAAAATTCGTAAGAATAACATCAAATTATTTTCACCCAATATACTCTGTTTCAAGAATTGACATTACAATCAATGATTCATAATTTCCGTTGTAAAATATACAGTCTCTTAGGATACCTTCTTCTATAAATCCTTCTGAAATGTAAAGATTTTGTGCAATAAGATTTTTTAATCTAACATCAAGCCATAGCCTATGCGCATGTAATTGTTCAAAGGAAAGTCTTTTAATTAATTTTAAAGTCTCTCTACCGTATCCTTTACCTTTTTCTGATATTACAATTCTACGAAATTCAATATTATGATTTTGATCTAATAAACCTGCCATTATCACATATCCAACAGGTTCCTTAGTTGTTGCATCTTCTACTATTAAATGTAGAATATCCTCTTGATATAAAGAATTTAAATGTTGTTCTTTTGTCCACTGCCCAACATATAACGCATTATCCGGTCTTTGCTTAAAGTCAGCCACATAGTTTATGTCAGCTTCACGAGTATTTCTTAATACTATATTTTTAAGTTTTTCTTCTACTCGTACCATAGATACCTCTCTTTTTATGTTCTTTTGAAAACATAGATTTATTGTTTGGATTATACCATGTAAAAAACACATGATATTCGCACTTCATGCCAATTATGCGCATTTACCTCGTTCGGTACTGATATAATACTTGTTCATAATATTGTTGCTCCAATCAGTATTTGCAAATAAGCTTGCAATATCTCACTGCGTTTTCATTATATCATGAACAAAAACGTGTTCATGATCCTGTTGCTCCAATCGGTATTCACAAGCAAGCTTGTAAATACCTCATTCCGCTTTTTATTATATCATATAATAAATATAGATAACGAGACCACTATTTAAGCGGTCTCTTATCTATTCCACATATTTAAATTATCTTGCTTACATATTATCTAAAGTAAGAAACACCTGATTCAAAAATATACTGATTTTGCTCACCAGCGATATTAACTGCAACTCCATTACCACGTCGTTCGGAATGAGCCATCTTACCAAGGACCCTTCCATCCGGGCTTGTAATTCCTTCTATGGCATAGTAGGAACCGTTCGGGTTATAATCCACATCCATGGTTGGGTTACCCTGAACATCTACATACTGCGTGGCGATCTGTCCATTTTGCAATAATTTCTTAATCCACTCCTCGCTGGCTACAAAACGTCCTTCTCCATGGGATGCCGGTATGGAATATACTCCACCAAGTTCAGCTTTCATAAGCCAAGGTGACTTATTCGTAACTACCTTTGTATAAACAGACTTGGATATATGACGTCCAATGCGGTTCATGGCAAGGGTTGGCGAATCCTCCTTCTGTGGAGTGATTTCTCCATAAGGCACCAATCCCAGTTTGATCAGGGCTTGAAAACCATTGCATATCCCAAGAACAAGTCCATCTCTATGATTAAGTAAGTCAGTTACTGCATCCTTTATCTTTTCATTGCGAAATGCCGTTGCAATAAACTTACCTGATCCATCCGGTTCATCACCTGCAGAAAATCCACCGGGGAACATTAAAATCTGTGCTGATTGAATTCCTTTAGAAAAGGCTTCCACGGATGTAAGTATGTTATCTTCAGAAAGATTTTTGAATACACAGGTTTCAACCTCTGCTCCTGCATTTTCAAATGCCTTTAATGCATCATATTCGCAATTTGTTCCAGGAAACACTGGTATAAATACCTTTGGCCTAGCCACCTTATTCTTGGATATATAGATTTTCTTTGCATCAAATAATTTTGTTTCTATTTCAACAGCCTCTGTCTCCGTACGGGTTGGGTATACTTTTTCAAGGGTTCCCGTCCAGGCACTTAGTGCTTCCTCTATTGTTATCGTAGTATCCCCATATATAAAGGTCTGTTCCTCTGTAATTGTACCAATCACTTTGAATTCCTCAAAGCTAAATCCTGCTTTGCTAAGTGTATCAGCTTCAGCCTTTGATAACTCAGCAACGATAGAACCATAAGACGGTAAAAACAGCTCTTCTTTGGCAATGTCTAAAGATACCCTTACACCGAGTTTATTACCAAAAGCCATCTTACTAATTGCTTCTGCAGCACCGCCAATACCAAGAGCAAATGCAGATACAATCTTGCCTTTTCTCATTACATTCGTGATCTTTTCATAGAGGTTTTTCACCTGCTCATACTCTGGTAAGCCATATTCATTCTTCTTTATATCAAAGCGAACAAGAACATTATCTGCCTTCTTTAATTCTGTTGTAACGATATCCTGACTCTTTGCGATATCAACTGCAAAAGATACCAGCGTCGGAGGTACATCAATTTCATCAAAACTTCCTGACATACTATCCTTACCGCCAATGGAAGGAAGTCCAAGCTTAATCTGTGCATCATAGGCACCT
Source organism: Mobilitalea sp. (assembly GCA_047606065.1). GTDB lineage: Bacteria > Bacillota > Clostridia > Lachnospirales > Lachnospiraceae > Mobilitalea. Next base: position 3,032 of record JASGEU010000103.1, on the reverse strand, counting down.
AAAAGTGCCGCAAAAGGCTGTCCCCAACGATTCGGGCTATCACCCAGTTTCTGAAAGAATTCCTGGAAGGTAAACCGTATTTTACTATAGTCTCCACCTGCTGCTACAATCTTTGACACAGAAGAAAGTACAGAATAAATAGACCCATGGAAAGGTGACCAGCTGGACAAATACGGATCAAACCCATAACTCATCATAGATACCGTATCACATTCACCCTCAAGTACAGGAAGTTTAGCTGTCATGGTCTGAATCGGTGACAACTGATATTTTCCACCAAAAGGCATTGTAACAGTGGCTGCACCAATGGAGCTGTCAAACATTTCAACAAGACCTTTTTTAGCACATACATTAAGGTTGGATAAAGTTTGTAACCAAGTCTCTTTCACATCTTCTGTTCTTTTAATGGTTCCTTTTTCAAGGTAATTATCGGCTTGGTCAGGAACGTTTACATAAGCATCTGCTTCTTGATGAGCACCGTTGGTATCCAGAAAAGCTCTGGAGATATTAACGATTTCCTGTCCTCTCCAATTCATGATTAGTCTTGGAGTTTCCGTAACCTCTGCAACAACAACAGCCTCCAGATTTTCTTCCTGTGCATAGGAAAGAAGTGCATCCACATCTTTTGGATCAACCACAATTGCCATTCTTTCCTGGGATTCAGAGATTGCAAGCTCTGTTCCATCAAGTCCTGCATATTTCTTAGGTACTCTATCCAAATCAATTTTAAGTCCAGCTGCCAGCTCTCCGATAGCAACTGATACACCGCCTGCACCAAAGTCATTACATTTCTTAATCAGGCGGCTGACTTCTTCTCTTCGAAATAATCTCTGTAATTTACGTTCTGTTGGTGCATTACCCTTTTGTACCTCTGCACCACAAGTATGAATGGAATCTGTCGTATGACTCTTGGAAGAACCTGTTGCACCACCGCAGCCGTCACGTCCGGTACGTCCACCCATTAGAATAATAATATCTCCTGGATCTGAATTCTCACGGATTACATTTTTTCTGGGGGCTGCACCCATTACAGCTCCGATTTCCATTCTCTTTGCCACATAATTCGGATGATAAATCTCATCCACAAGTCCTGTTGCAAGACCAATCTGATTGCCATAGGAGCTATATCCCGAGGCAGCTCCGGTACATATTTTTCTCTGTGCCAGCTTGCCCGTTAAGGTATCTTTTACAGGAACGGTGGGGTCCCCTGCACCGGTTACTCTCATTGCCTGATATACATAGCCTCTGCCTGACAGGGGATCACGGATTGCACCACCAAGGCAGGTCGCTGCACCACCAAAAGGCTCTATTTCTGTTGGATGGTTGTGTGTCTCATTCTTAAAGAAAACTAACCAATCCTCTGTTTTTCCATCTATAGTTACAGGTACAATAATGGAACAGGCATTGATCTCATCGGATACTTCCATGTCCTCAAGCTTGCCTTCTGCTTTTAACTTTTTCATAGCCAATAAGGCAACATCCATTAAAGATACATATTTATCATTTCTTCCCCGATAGAGTTTTTCACGGTCGGTTAAATAGGCCTCGTAAGCCTCTTTTATTGGTTTCGTGTAAAATCCTTCTTCAAATTCAATGTTCTTTAATTCTGTTAAGAAGGTAGTATGACGGCAATGATCCGACCAGTAGGTATCAAGAACGCGAATTTCCGTCATGGAAGGGTCTCTTTTTTCCTCGCTGGCATAATACTTCTGAATAAATTCAAAATCTCTAAAAGTCATAGCAAGATTTAAGGAATCATAAAGTTCCTTGAGGGTTTCTTCTTGCATGGTTTTAAAATCTTTAATGATTAAAACATCTTCCGGATCATCAAAATCAGCCACCAATGTCTTAGGTTTTCTCTCCTGTGCCTCACGAGAATCTACTGGATTGATGCAATATTCTTTAATCTTATTAAATTCTTCCTCTGTAAATTCACCAGAAAGCACATAAGTAGTCGCAGAGCGGATTACCGGCTCTTCTTTCTCATTTAATAGCTTTACGCATTGTTCCGCAGAGTCTGCCCTTTGATCAAACTGACCAGGTAAGTATTCTACTGTAAATACACGATCACCACTATTAAACTCAAAAGTCTCTTCATACAAAATATCCACCGGAGGTTCTGAAAACACTGTTCCAAGTGCTTTATTATAGATTTGCTCACTGATATTTTCTATATCATAGCGTATTAAAACACGCACGTTATCGAGGTTCTTAACACCAAGATAGCTGCGCAGCTCGGTTACTAATTCTTTTGCTCTTACAGCATAGGGTGTTTTCTTTTCTACATAAATTCTCTTTACAATGCCCATATGGTTACTCCTTTATGTGTACTCATGACAAGCTTAATTTACTTGCATTATAGCATAGCATAACTTATAATCATAATTAATATATGTTAATCTTTTTATTAGACTTGCTAATCAATTGTATGTTTTTTTACTTACAGAATCAGACTAGGGAAGGAAAATACCATGGATATTAATTACGAATTGTATAAGGTTTTCTATCATGTAGCAAAAAGCCTAAGCTTCTCCGAAGCAGCTGAAGCTTTATATATTTCTCAATCCGCAGTAAGCCAATCCATTAAAACACTGGAAAAACGCTTAAATCAAACCCTGTTTATCCGCAGCACCAAGAGAGTTGCACTAACAAAAGAAGGCGAACTCTTATTAAAACATATTGAGCCAGCAATTAATTTAATTAGCCGTGGTGAAAACCAACTGTGCGTAGACCCAAAGAATGGTGTTCAGCTTAGAATAGGTGCGAGCGATACCATATGCCGTTACTATCTTGTACCCTTTCTTAATCAATTTCATAAGAAATTTCCTAACATCCATATTAAGGTTACCAATGGAACCTCACTGCAATGTGCGAAGCTTTTGGAGCGCAATGAAGTAGATGTCATTGTTACCAATTCTCCAAACAGTGCCTTGAACAATATGATGCAGATTATTCCAGTGAAAGAATTCCGAGATGTTTTCATTGCAAATGCAGAAGCATTTCCCATTACTGATCATCTCGTTACTTTACAG